>NZ_JAYGHC010000007.1:133386-155479 GCF_034932285.1 Cronbergia sp. UHCC 0137 | reverse complement strand
GAGTATAACAGGACTTGTGTGTACACCGTAGTCTTGAGGGGAGGGGAGATTTTGCTTTAGCAAAAGCGGGGGTGGGGTTCTTCTTGATTGTCGGGGAACTGAATAAGTTTGATCTAACGGCATTATCAGGGTTTTACGTTAAGTTGACACCAATGAGCACTGCTAAACCCCTACGATAAATGTAGCTTTCCCACTATACATATTTGGTATTTTCTGTCAATGCTTAACTCCTAATCTTTTTCCTTCGCGTCTATCCTTACGGGACGCTACGCGAATGCGGTTCATTTAATCCATATTCTTTTTACGCAAGTAAAGCGATCGCCCTCAATGATGAGTCTAATAACTTGATCGACGATCGCAAAAGGTTGATAACAGATAATAGACTTACAGGTTGCCGTTACGAAATGCTAGAACGAAAATCACTATTGGACCAGATACCACAATCAGTCCGATACAGACTAACTGAAAAATTACTTCCCAATGGATGTTAGCTAAAGCGTCCATATTCCCTCTTTTCCTCTTAGATGGTTTTAAAAAGTTTAATAACTTAATGCCAAAACTTGCAATAGATCATACCTGGCTCAGGGTGACACTATTTAATTTACTTAACAAAATTATAAAAAAAGATATAAAAAAGTAAAATAGCCAGATACGAGAAAATAATTTAAAACTATGGCTACTTGGCAATGCGTGAAGCAATGCGGGGCCTGCTGTCATCTTGATCCAGCAGATCGTCCTGACTTGGAGGAATATCTCTCACCAGATGAACTGGAACTTTATTTGAGTATGGTAGGTGAGGGTGGATGGTGTATTAATTTTAACCATACTACGCGAGAATGCAATATTTACTCCCAACGTCCGCGCTTTTGTCGTGTGGAAGCGGAGATTTTTGAGGATATGTATGGGATTGAACCAGAGGATTTAAACGATTTTGCGATCGCTTGTTGTAGTCAACAAATCGAGGGTGTCTATGGCGATCGCAGTTTGGAAATCATCCGCTTTGACCAAGCGATCGGTATTTTGGAGTATTGAGTGCTAAATCAGACTCAATTAATTTGATGAATGTAGTTGCAGTTTATGGCAAAAATTGAGAAAATGAGAGAATTATGAAAATAATCCCTAAAAAAACTACTGCCTGTGAAACTTGACTCAGACCCCATCAGCATTTCTGGTACTTCTCAGATCGAAAGCCAGTTAGAACTAGAAGAAATCGTAGTACAGGATCATTCAACAAAGGAGGATTCAATATTGGTTGTATTTGGTACAACC
The DNA here is from genome assembly GCF_034932285.1 of Cronbergia sp. UHCC 0137. Taxonomy (NCBI): domain Bacteria; kingdom Bacillati; phylum Cyanobacteriota; class Cyanophyceae; order Nostocales; family Nostocaceae; genus Cronbergia; species Cronbergia sp. UHCC 0137. The sequence continues at coordinate 154,210 of NZ_JAYGHC010000007.1, read as the reverse complement.
TTTCTTACCATTTTTTTGGCGGAAATGGGTGATAAAACTCAACTTTCCACATTATTAATGAGTGCTGAATCTCATACCCCTTGGGTGGTGTTTATGGGATCTGGGGCTGCACTAATAACTACCAGCTTATTATCTGTACTTTTAGGTGGCTGGATGGCCAGTAAATTTAGTCCTAAAACGGTGGAAAAGTCAGCAGGATTGATGTTGCTGTTAATTTCTGTGATGTTAGTTTGGGATGTAATTAAAGGTTAAATATGGACTGGAATCTTTTAGGACTGAGCTTTATGACGGTTTTTCTGTCAGAATTGGGTGATAAAAGTCAGTTAGCAGCGATCGCTCTTTCTGGTCGTAGCCAATCCCGGTTGGCTGTTTTTTTTGGTACAGCAGGGGCGCTATTGTTAACTAGCTGTTTAGGGGCATTAGCTGGGGGCGCAGTATCAGAATTGTTGCCGACACGGTTGTTAAAAGCGATCGCTGCCGTAGGATTTGCAGTTCTCGCCATTCGCTTACTCTTGCCCAAAAATGAAGTTGGTTCCGACTCCTAAACTTGTTTCCAGCACCAATTTAAAAGTGCGCCACCTGCAACCAGTTTCAATCCTTCCAACAAGAAATAACCACCGTGTAATAAATTCATTGTTGGGGGAACACTAACAGCCGCAAATAGGTTTAAATCAGTACCTACAGCGCACATTTGGGGAGTGAAAAAATAAGTATTGAGTAAAGCCACGATTAGCAATAATGCCGAGGAAATTATTACACCCAAACGCCAGTGAGACTGAGTTTTGCTGACAGCTAACACACTTGTTAAAACTACAGCCGCAAATAATAATTCTAGGCGATTAAAATTCCAAAAAATTAGATAACCTGCGGAAGAAAAACCAGCTTGATTCATCATTCCAGAGATATAAAGACTAGGCATAATTACCCAATCTAAAACGAAGCTGGCACTCAACCAAAAGCCCAAAGTCAACATCATAGTGGTTTGCCAAGTTGACCGTTTTAATTCAAGATTAGAAATAGCGTTCATAAAAATAATTGCTGTTGTCGTATGCCTTCTTTTTAAACTAAAAGAATTACTTTGACAATAAATATCAATGAACCGTTACAAACTCTCTAAATGCAACATTTTTAGAGTTATTTTTGTTGTTTTTGTTAAATGAATTTTAATTTGAGTTGAGAAATAATAAGAAATATATAGCAATACTATTGCCAAATGACGAGGGTGAGATGATAATGCTTAACCATGAACTCCCGTTTCTCGCTAGGCTTGGCAAAAACAATCAGCCTAAAAAATTCCTTAAAGGTTTACGACAAGGATTTGTTAAATGTATTGACGGTAGGATAAGTGTTTTAGATTCTAAATTACCTTTTACTCGAAACGCTTATGTATGCTTATTTTTGCCGTTTTTGCCAAAAATTATCAAGGCTCTTATTTTGGTAATAGTATTGATCTATATACCCAGCCTTAACAGCTAAGTTTGTAATTTAGTAAGTGTTAGTTAAGGTAAACTACCTGACCTGATGATAAAGCTGTTTAAGTTAGAAGCTGTTTCTTCTGGTTTTCCAGAGAGTGGAAAAATTAAAACACTCTTGACATCAGGATTATCTACTAATTCTTTTAAACGATGGAATTGTTTCTCACTAATAGCAATTCCAGCCGCATTTTTCACATAATTTAGTTCCTCTGGAAAATTAGCATCATTATAAGCTTGGATAAATACTCTATCTACATTCCATTTTTGCCAATCAGCGGCGAAATATCGTTTAGCCCAATAGGGGTTATGATGGCAAATATCAAAACTAACAGTTGAGTTAGCTTGTTTCATTCCCATAATCATTTGCTGGACAAAAGTAGTTAACTTAGCAGTCCGATCTGCTTTTCCTGGTAATTCAGCATGATAACCTAAATAATCATCCCATTGGACAGCATCAATTTTGGGATACCTTTGCACAAATTCTACTAAGATATTTTTGAAGAAATCAGCAACTTCAGGAATTTTTACATCAAGAACATAATGATCAATACCCGGATAGGTTTTATCTACACCGGGAACAACCCATTTGCGAGAAATTGCTAAATCAAAAACGGGGCTATTTTTATCTATTTTGATTCCTTTCTCAAAATAAGCATGGACTTGCATCCCCTGTTTATCTGCCTCATCAATTAGCCAATCTAGCCATTGATCTTGAAATAAATTTGGACAACTTTTATAACCTAAAGTTTGCTGCATCACCTTACTATTGTACATCGTACAAGCATTACCCCAAACACCGTGAATAATAGTATTAAAACCTTGAGAATGGTAGTAACGGACTCTATCACGAATCGTTTTTTCATCAGCATTATTAGTAATTTGATAACGACTTAAATAAATGCCTCTAATGACTTTTTTCTCCCAATGAGTTGGAGGTAATGATATTTTTTGAGGTATAATTTTTTTGATTGCAGCTTGTTTATGATTAGGAGCAATATTGACAGGACTTAATACAGAAGCAGTAGGAATTAGAGAAGCAACTTGTGTAGGATTCAAAATTGGAATAGCAATTTGTTGTATCTGAGGTAAAAATTTGCCGATATCTAAATTTCCTTTTTGGCTGAACCACCAATAACCACCTCCAAAAATAACTATAACTAGAGAAAATGGAATATTTGCACATCCACATCCATTTGATTCTTTTTTTCGTTGTGACATAGTAAGATAATAATTGTTTGCTAATCTCGTTTTATATACAATTTCTCAAAAATTAAATGACCCATAGACTTGATTAACATAAAATCACCAATCACCAATCACCAATCACCAATCACCAATCACCAATCACCAATCACCAATCACCAATCACCAATCACCAATCACCAATCACCAATCACCAATCACCAATCACTTACTTTTCAGTAAAAGTCCAAACACCATCATCCCAATTAGCATCTGATGGGGGGGATTGTAACCAATGCTGACAACGGTGAATATGTAACATTGCTGCTTTATCATGATGATCAGCAGCCAAAACCTTAGTAAATTCAGCTTCAGCTAACTTAAATTGACGTTGCAGATAATACTCCCGTCCTTGATGATAATGATCAATAACTTCTAGTTTTATACTATTGATAGGATCACCTCGTAAACTGATCAACTCGTAGATAGATACAGGCTCATTTCTACCTTTAACACGAATTAGATCTAATTCCCTAGCCCAAATTTCATTTTGGCAGAGTTGAAATGTATTATCGCTAATAATAATATCGCAACCATATTGTTTACTCACACTTTCTAAACGAGAACAAAGATTAACACCATCACCAATGGCCGTAAATTCCATGCGTTTACTAGAACCAATATTACCGCTAATAACCGTATCAGAATTAATACCAATTCCGAATTTAATTGGTGGTTTGTTAACTGCGTTACGCTGAATATTTAACTCTTGTAAACGATGACGCATTTCTAAAGATGTTTGTACAGCCATCCTTGCGTGTTCTACTAGGGGGAGAGGAGAACCAAAGACGGCCATGATGGCATCTCCAATATATTTATCGAGAGTGCCTTTATGTTTAAATACAGCTTCAACCATGGATTCAAAATATTCATTCAGCATACCTACCACTTCTTCTGCTTCCATATTTTCCGTTAAGCTGGTATAGCCGCGAATATCCGAGAATAAAATCGTTACTTCTTTGCGATCGCCCCCTAGTTTAGCATCATCTAATTTCAATAATTCTTCTGCTAATTCTTGAGTCATGTAGCGGTACATTGTGCTTTTCAGACGCTTTTCATCGCTGATATCATCCATGACAACCAGTACACCGCAAACTTTGCTGGAATCGATCACATCGGCAATTGTGTTAAGTGATAAATTAATGCTATGTTGTTCTACACTGGTAGTTACAAGTGTGCGATCGGGATAATATTGTTGGCTGCTTTTTAAATCATTGGCACTTAAAGCGTCTGCGAACCACTTCTTAAAATCTCCTTCTTTAATACTAATTACATCACTAACTAATTTTCCTTCTAAACTTTCTTCGCTATCAAAACCTAGCAAATGCTTGGCACTTTCGTTAGCAGCGATAATCAATCCAGATTTATTGGTAGAAATTACTCCATTGGAAAGACTGCGTAAAATGTCGCGCTGCATTTGTTCTTGTTGTTTGATTTTAGCAAACAATTGAGCATTTTGTAGGGCTACACCGGCTTGAATGTTAAAAGCTTCCATGAACTCTTCATCATTTCGGTCGAAACTAGCTTGAAAACATTCTGGCGCTTCTGGCCAAAATTCGGGATCATAGGGTGGGAAATCACCGATTTTCTTTTTATTAACTAATTGAGTCACACCAATCAGTTCTTGATCACTATTAAAGACTGGCATACATAACAAACTACAGGTGCGATAACCATTTTGTTGGTCAATTTGTTTAGCTGTATCCGAGTCTGGATGGTTATATAAATCAAAGGGGATATTGAGCTTTTTTCCAGAGGCTGCAACTATACCAGCAAAGCCTTTACCGATGGGTATTCGTAACTCTTTGGTTGAACAATCAGCCAGATAGATTTTAGTCCATAATTCTAAGCGATCGCGATCTATTAACCATAGGGTACTACGATCAGCATTCATTAATTCCTTAGCTTCATTCATTACCCGTTTGAGGGTATCTTCTAAATCAAGACTACTTTGACTTAGAGACTTGATCGCTTTCATTAAAGCGGCTGCTGCTCTTTGTTTTTGAGTAGCGATATAAAACGAACGGGATGACTCTAAAATTAGTCGAATAGAGGGGGCAAATTCTAAAAATAATTGTTCGTCGGCTTTGCTGAAACCTCTGGTATCAATCCGTTCTAGCAATTGATCTTGAAGTTTATTTAATGGTTTTAACTTATTTAACAGTTGTACTACTGCAACTAATCCTCCTTGTTCATTTAATAGTGGTAAAGCTAACATTGTATAGGTACGATAACCAGTTTTTTTTTCTTGTTCCCTAGCAAAGACTGATCGTTGATCGTTATAAAAATCAAAGGGAATATTCACCACTTTTTTAAAAGTTGCAACTTCACCGGCAATTCCTTTGTCTGCGGGGATGCGAATTTCTAGGGTACGGTGGTTTTCTCCCTCAGCTAAAATAGACCATAGTTCTTGTTTTTCTTCATCTAAAAGAAATATTGTTGTTCGATCTGCTCCTAGTAATTCTCCAGTTTTTAAGGTAATTGAATGCAACATTTCTCGGAGTATTGTTTCAAAACCCTTGTCGTCTAACATCGAGAGGGTTTGATTAACAATGTGTAATTTTTGTTCAACGTCCTGAACAACTTGTTTAAAAGTTTCTTGGGTTAAGGGTGCAAGAAACCGAGAAATAGTTCCTTGTTTTGTCGGTAGAGTGTTTACTTTGGCATATTTTCTCAGGCCATTATTACCTTGATGTGGAACATCAATTGTTAAACTTGTAGATTCTTCTCTAGTGGGTTGATGCACTGACATAATTAGCATCCAATATAGTTAGTATTAAAAATTTGATTAACTGGAAATTAGCTATTTATTCTGTGATTTTATGGAAAATACAGATTAAATCATTCAAAATTGAGAATTTTGCCATAGATTTCATCTCCAGATATGGGAGTAGAATATGAATCTTACCATTAATTGACAACGATGGGTATTTTTGCAGTCAAGGATCGGCTATAATTTGGCTAAGGTGCGATCGCTACCCTCACCGCAGTTAGACCCACTTTGCAGAGATGAAAAGCAAATTTAGCTATTATCTGCATAACTAAGGATTTTAGTAGGGTGATTGTATACATAATTTCCTATTTTGTTTGTAAATAAAATCACAATTTCCTGTTTAAAGCTGCGTGATTACGAAAGTTGATAAAGTAAATTAATTGAATTAGATTATACTATAAATGAGGAATTTCTACACGACGGAGAAAAAATTATCCTAAAAACACACCTCTACTCAGGTGATTGTTGTCTGGGTTCTATCTAATCAAACTTAGACACCCTGCTATAAATGTCCACAATTGAGAGAAACTGAGAATAGGTCTGTCGAATAAGGAGAATCTCATGAGTTGGACTAAAGTTCTAGCATCTGAAGCATTGGCCCCTGGTGGACGAGAAGTTGTGAAGGTGGGGAAACAGAATATCTTGCTGATCAACCACGAAAATCAGTTATATGCTGTATCTAACACCTGCCCTCATTTAAAAATGCCCATGAAATCAGGGAAAATCGAAGACGGGGCAATTGTTTGTCCTATCCATCGCAGCGCTTTTGATTTGGGTACTGGTGAAGTGAAAACTTGGTGTCCTTGGCCACCGGGAGTTGGTAAGGTACTTTCAATGATATCTTCAGCAAAAACACTCCCTACTTTCCCGGTTAAGGTAGAAGAGGGAAGTATTTGGTTGGATCTGTCAGAAGCATAAAAAATTTGCAACTAAAAAATATTGGCGTTGCTGATTTTAGATATGAAGATGATTTTTAGGACTTAGGCACAAGTTACTGAATATTAAACCGCAGAGGACGCAGAGGACACAGAGAAATAAGAGTTTGAGTGGTTTTTTGTGTAAGTCCTAATTTTTAATATGTAGGGATTCTCGTCTCTACACCTAAATTCATACTTGATTTCAGCAACACCAACATATTTAGCTCTTTCCCAGTCTAAGATTATAGGACTTACGCACTGTACAAAATGCAGATGATATGTATGAAGGAAATTGCCTAGTTTCACGCTTTTGTCATCCCATATTAGTGCGGTGCGTCAGATAGAGGAAGTCTGTTAGATGCTCAGTTATCGGGTCTGACGCACCCTACAAGAGATAGAATTGATAATGCTTATTTAATAGATTCTGTCAGTGCGTAACTCATTGATTGCATCTATTCTTCCTTTGCGTTCTTTCCATTTATCCCTACGGCACACTCCGCGAAAACAATTGGTTAGGAATTAAAAGTAAAGTTTTTGACCGTTTTGAGTACCCAATATCTAAGTAGTGAGGCGATCGCTTAATTTTTAATTTGGGCGGTTTCTCGTTGTCGGTGTATATATAATTGTAACAATATACTTTCTATAATTTCAAAAAGTAAATTAACTCGCGTGTTCCCAATCGCTGAGTAACTCACCTTGCTGTTTTTTTGCTTGGTTTTTGCGAATCGGGACTTGAGGAGTACCAACGTCAACCGGAGAAAAAGATTGTTTCTTCTTCTTGACTGATTTGCGTTCTTGTGTATTTGTCATGGCTAGATATTCTAATAAAGTTCAGTCCTAATTTACATAATCAACTTTTATATGACAACTTCAGGAAAAAATAAAATATTTCTTCTAAAAAATTTATTAACAATAACAATAACTGTAGTCTTAGTAAGGCTTTGAAGGATCACCCTGATACAAAAATCATATACTGAGACAAATATAACTATCGAAGGCAGGAGGGAAACTGACTTCTATCTCAACAAGAATCACTACGACACCTTTCTGAGTTAGAATTATTGGCGAATATAATAAAAAATCCGGCGTTGCTGATTTGAGGTATGAAAATGATTTTCAATGATCTCAAAGCCTTTGTAGAGAACTTCTATGGGTAGGGATTCTCGTTTCTACACCTAAATTCATACTTGGTTTGGGCAACACCAAAAATCGAAGATCAAGTTATCTATATAGTTAAGCTAAAAATAGATAGTTAAAGTTAAGTGGGGAAGAGAACGTGAATCAAGGATTTGATTACGATTTAGTGATTATCGGCGCTGGTGTAGGTGGACATGGTGCGGCTTTACACGCTGTTAGCTGTGGTTTAAAAACAGCGATTATCGAAGCAGCCGAAATGGGAGGAACTTGTGTAAATCGGGGTTGTATTCCTTCTAAGGCACTGCTGGCAGCATCGGGACGGGTAAGGGAATTACGCAACGCTCACCACCTCAAGTCTTTGGGGATTCAAATTGGTAATGTAGAATTTGATCGGCAAGCGATCGCTAATCATGCCGATAATCTAGTTGCTAAAATTCAAGGTGATCTAACCAACAGTCTCAAACGCTTGGGAGTGGACATCATCCAGGGTTGGGGAAAGGTAGCCGGGACACAAAAAGTCACCGTGATCACCAGCCAAGGTGAAAAAACTATTACAGCTAACAACATCATTCTTTCTACTGGTTCAGTCCCCTTTGTTCCCCCCGGAATTGAAGTAGACGGCAAAACAGTTTTTACCAGCGACCAAGGAGTAAAATTAGAGTCTCTACCTAAATGGATTGCCATTATTGGCAGTGGTTACATCGGTTTGGAGTTTTCTGATATTTACTCGGCTTTGGGCTGTGAAATCACCTTAATTGAAGCTGTAGATCAATTAATGCCAGGATTTGACCGCGATATTGCCAAATTAGCGGAAAGGGTACTGATTAACCCCCGCGATATTGAAACTAAAGTTGGTGTGTACGCGAAAAGAATTATTCCTGGTTCGCCGGTGGTGATTGAGTTAGCCGACTTCCAAACTAAGGAAGATGTAGAAGTTTTGGAAGTAGATGCTTGTTTAGTAGCTACAGGACGCATCCCCGCTACCCAAAATCTGGGTTTAGATGCGGTGGGTGTAGAACTAGATCAACGGAAATTTATTCCTGTAAATGACAATATGGCGGTGTTGTCAGCAGGTGAAGTTGTACCTTATTTATGGGCAATTGGTGATGCAACCGGGAAAATGATGTTAGCCCATGCTGCCTCTGCTCAAGGTATCATTGCTGTAGAAAATATGCTGGGAAGGGAGAGAAAAGTCGATTATCGCAGTATTCCGGCTGCGGCTTTTACCCATCCAGAAGTGAGTTATGTGGGTTTAACGGAAACAGCAGCCCAAGAATTAGGTTTAGTAGAAGGATTTGAGATTGCTACCAGTAAGAGTTACTTTAAAGGTAATTCTAAAGCTTTGGCAGATATGGATACTGATGGAATGGCGAAGGTAATTTACCGCCAAGATACTGGAGAAGTGTTAGGTGTCCATATTTTTGGACCCCATGCTTCCGATATTATTCATGAAGCCTCGGCCGCAGTCGCTAACCGTCAATCTGTGCAAAATCTCGCCCATTTAGTTCATGCACACCCGACTCTTTCGGAAGTGTTGGATGAAACTTATAAAAGAGCGATCGCTAGTTAGATAATTTGTAATGGGTGATTGGTAATGGGTAATGGGTGATTGGTAATGGGTGATTGGTAATGGGTAATGGGTGATTGGTGATTGGTAACAAGATTTACTTCTCCCCCTGCCTCCCCTGCCTCCCCTGCCTCCCCTACCCCCTGCCCCTGCCCCCTGCCCCCTGCCCCCTGCCCCCTGCCCCTTGCCCCTTTTCCCCTAAAATATGCAAATCCGTCGTCGTTCACCTAGCCAGTCTATAAATGTTTCCATATTGTGCTATCAGGTTGCTTTACCAGATGCCACACCAAGTAATATTTTGGAAGAAATTGTTTGGCATAAAGAAATAGAAGTTGAGCAAAAGCGCGAAAAACTGCCTTTAGCAGAATTGCATAAAAAATTACTGACAGCGCCACCAACCCGTGATTTTATTGCTGCGCTACGTCAAGGTAAAACCAAACCAGCCTTGATTGCTGAAGTTAAAAAAGCTTCTCCTAGTAAGGGGATTTTACGTGCAGATTTTGACCCAATAGCGATCGCTCAATCTTATCAAGCCGGTGGAGCAAGTTGTCTTTCTGTTCTCACCGATGTCAAATTCTTTCAAGGTAGTTTTGAAAATTTATCCTTAATTCGAGATGCCGTAAATTTACCGTTGTTATGTAAGGATTTTATTATCTATCCTTACCAAATGTATTTGGCGAGGATTCACGGTGCAGACGCAGTTTTATTAATTGCAGCTATCCTCAGCGATCAAGATTTACAATATTTTATCAAAATTGCCAACAAACTAAAAATGACCGCCTTAATTGAAGTCCATAGTTTAGAGGAACTTGACCGGGTGTTAGCCTTAGATGGTGTTTCCTTAGTCGGTATTAATAACCGTAACTTAGAAGATTTTTCCGTTGACTTGCAAACCACATCTCAAATACTTGCTGCAAGAGGTAGCCAATTACAAGGAAGAAATATTCTCATAGTTAGTGAGTCTGGTATTCATAATTCAGAAGATTTAAATATAGTAGAACAAGCCGGTGCATCAGCCGTACTCATTGGTGAGTCATTAGTTAAACAACCAGACCCCAAAATAGCGATCGCTAATCTTTTTAGCAAATCTGAGTGTTAAGGTGGGAATTAAGAGTTATGATTTGGCTATTATGAGTATTTGATTTTACTCCTTACCAAATTAATTCACAAAAGATCAAATCCCAGTCAGAAAATATTCCAGATTTACCATTTAAAATTAACTTCATGGAGCAGATCCCCTTACCTTCACCTGTCCACTACGAACTGATACTCCAGCTTTTAGAAAAGCAAACTATGATTGCAGTTAGTCAAAATCCAGAACTACGGAATCAGGTAAATCAGCTAATTATTACCATGAGAAAAGCCGCAGTGCAACAAAAAAGACTCGAAGAAATTTGTCAAACTTCATCAACAGTGGTTGATCATCGCTGGTCACTCAATCATCATGCAGAGAAAGCCATTACCCCCGATTAAGTAGAACGACTAAAACCTTGGGATAAGGAACAGGCAAAAGTGGTAAATTTCTCCCCGAATACTGGGTTGCACCCCCTTAAATTCATTTATAGAAACTGCTCTATTGCCCTTTTAATACAGTTTTTAGCCCTATAAGTTGGAAATATTAAAATTATACCCTTCTTAAAAACAGTCATCCTTACTTCAGATTGAGAACCTTGATTAACGGATTGTAACTAATATTGCCAGACTGATTTAGGTTCAAACACACGGTACTTAATTGTAACAATTCAAATAATTAAGGCTCTATATTTGTTGAGCTATTTTGCTATTAACAAAATTGTCTGGGAACATACAGTTTTTATGTTCAGTGTATGCTTTCAAAAGTATACAAATATTTCTGAAAAAAATACCAAAATTATACATTCCTTATATAATTTACAAGCCTTATGATATTTAAAGTTTGCATTTACATAATTTTTCTCAAAAATTAAGTGTATACAACTTCTAGGATCATGTTTTCTGTTTCAATGGTAAAAAAAACGCACTTTCAAAACAGCAAATTGCGAAATTAACAATAGGCTGCATCGCATTATGGAAACGCTTTCCAATACAAATTCCAAAATTTTGATTGTAGATGATGATTTCAGCGTCCGAAATCTTATATACCGCTTTTTAAGTCGCAAATATGAAATAGAATCTGCGGCTGATGGTAAAACTGGCATGATTTTGTTTGAGCAATTCAACCCGGCTTTAGTGATTCTTGACTGGAATTTACCAGATGCTAATGGGTATCAACTTTGTCAAGAAATGCAGAGTCTGACCAATGTTTTAGTGATGATACTCACGAGTAGAAATGATGAAGCCGATAAAATTAAGATATTAGCCGCAGGAGCAGATGATTTCATTACTAAACCATTTAGTTTAGCAGAAGTGGAAGTCAGAGTTGAAGCTCTTTTAAGACGGATACGGTATATTCATCCTAGCCAATCACAACGGCTGATTTTTAAACAATTAACAATTAATCCAGAAGGACGAGAGGTAACACTTAATGATAGACCTTTAGCTTTAACTGCTTTAGAGTTTAATATTTTACACTTTTTAGCCAGTCATCCTGGTCAAGCTTGGAGTCGTCCTGAATTAATTCAAAAGATTTGGGGTTGTGACTATGTAGGTGATGGAAGAGTTGTTGATGTGCATATTGGTCAATTGCGAAAAAAAATGGAACTTGATTCTAGTATGCCAGAATTTATTAAAACTGTGCGCGGTTATGGTTACAAGTTTGAGCCACCAGAAAATATCAAAATTTAACCCTTGAGCAAAAAGATTACCTTGTAAAACATGACTATTGCTATTGCTTAACAACTAATTTAAAAGCTGGAATTATTTCGGTTATTTTTTGAGACTTGATGGGATAAGTAATGAAACAGAATTAATTACACAACTGATTTTTCTGTTCCCTGTTCCCTGTTCTCTCTCTCAACAAATGAATTTAATTTTGTCCGACTACTTAATTTATGTTATTTTAGGTTGTTGAAACTTTTTGACATCACCGTTGAAAAATTAAAAAATCGGAGTAAAACAAGGTTTTTCAATGAAAATCACAGTTATGAGTTTTAATCTCCGCTACGACAAACCAGATCCAGGAGTGCGTCAGTGGAAAAAACGTGTGGGAGCGATCGCCTCCGTAATTCAACATTACAAACCAGATATAATTGGCACACAAGAAGGTAAATTAAACCAACTGGAAGATTTACAAGCCCTGTTACCAGAATATGGAATTATTGGGGGCGATCGCACAGGTACAGGACAAGGTGAACATTGTGCTATCTTCTACAATCCTCAATTCCTAAAGCTTCAGCAAACCAAAGATTTTTTCCTCAGCGATACTCCAGAAATCCCCGGTAGCATCACTTGGGGAACTCGTTTACCACGCATGGCTACTTGGGCTAATTTTGAATTAGGTAATTCTGGTCTATCTTTAACTATATTAAATACCCATCTAGATCACGAAAGTCCCAAAGCCAGAGAATTAGGTGCAGCCTTAATTACTCAATATTTAGCAGCATTTGACCCAAAAAGCCATTTATTACTAATGGGAGACTTTAACGCTAATCCCAGCAGTCCCTCCCGTCAAATTTTCCTCTCACCCCTAACTAATGGGAAACAATTACAAGACGCTTTAGCAGTGCTTCCCTTAGAACAACAAAAGACCTTTCACGATTTTACAGGTGAAGCGAGGGATGCAATAGACACTATTTATTTTGACCCCGATTTGCAATTAGAACAAGTCAAAATTGATAACCAACAATGGGAAGGGGTTTGGCCTTCCGATCACTTTCCGGTGATTGTAAAATTAACAATAGTTTCATCGTTTGAATGAAAGGAGTAACGAGTGCAACTGCAAGTTCAGCTAATTCGTGGTGATGATAGCACTGTTGTAAATGCGTATTTAGTGGAACTGGCACAAAAGCACGTTGATGATTATCTATCGCTGTGGAAAAGCCGACTAAATTTACACATACAAGTTGATAAATTTTGGGACTGGGAGTTTAAACTGAGATTTATTGCCAGCACTTCAAACCGTGAAGGTTATGCTATAGCAGGAGTCAGGAGTCAGGAGTCAGGAGTCAGGAGTTAAGAGTCTCTTGCCATAAGGCTTTTACTGTAGATTCTGTATCTCATTCAAGTGCATACCGCTATATTGAGTGCGAAGGTGAAACCCAAGGATTGATGCTGATGGAAACTCAGATGCACGGTTCACGTATAACAGAGGGTAAACGCTTAGTATATCTTGATGGAATTGCTACAGCCCCTTGGAATCGCCAGGATGTCCAACGCCCACCACGATACAAAGGTGTTGGGAGTTTATTTCTGGTATTTGCCCGAACCCGCAGTTTCGAGCTAGGTTATGAAGGTAGAGTAGGCTTGCATTCTTTACCAGGAACGGAAAAATTCTACGATAATCAAGGAATGCTAGATTTAGGGCAAGATGAAGATTACGATGATCTAGTTTATTTTGAGTACGGTGTATGGCGTTCTTATAACAAAAGCAGTGAGGGTAAGTAATGAGTCAGCAAGAATCTAATTATATTCCGTTCACTTCTATCCAAGAATTAGCAACCCCGATGGATTTATTACTTAATGAAGAATGGTTGAGAAAAAGTATCCAAGCTGAGGAAGAAGTAGGGGGTAATATTGGTATTGGTTTAGATTGGGGTTCTGGTTTTAGTCAACTGTTGCTTAATCCCGAATTGTTTTATCGTTTAAAAACTTTGCGGATTTCTTTGAATCGAGAAGTGCGTTTGTTGCTCAAAGATTGGAATTTAGGAACTGCTACTTCTATAGCATCTGCTACCGCAAGAGAGAAGTTGCTGGAAAGATTCAGGCTACCTACACCTACTGTTAAAGAACATATTCAAACTGTGTTGCAGAGAGATGAACTTTTTGGAGAGGAGTTTATTTCTAATCATCAGGTATTGCGCGAACTGCTTGGGGTAATGTTGACAGAAAACGATTGGGAAATGATTGCTTCAGTTGCGGCAGATTCGTTGAAACAGCAAATTATGCAATAGGTTTTGGTTGAGAGAATTTCGGTATAGTAGAGGTAAAAGAATTGGAGGTGGCGCACTCAGTTATCACAAATCACAAAATGAACTGATAAGTTAGCGATTGCCATATCGCCCTTTATCTCAAAGCAATACAAGTTCAATTTTGCTCGTCTAATTAAGGTAAAAATATGCGATTAAATGGTTGCTTGCGATAGCGGCGATAAATATTAAAATCTTTATCTAAAGTGGCAATAGCAGAAATGTTTAATCTTTCGGAAATGACAATAAGTGATAAATCGGTAAAATCTGCGGGTAAATCTTGATAAATTGTGTTAAGTTCTTGGATTCTTTGATAGTCTGATGGCAGTAAATGTTCACATAAGAAAACTCTTATTGATAAGGCAGATAAGAACTCGTTCTGCACTTTTGTATTTGGGGCAAGTAACCACATCACTTCTGTAACACAGGCAATTGTTGTGATGATTTGACTGGTACAGGTGCTAAAAAAGTTAACAACTTGTTGGTGATACTTGTCTTTACGGTCATAGAAGGCAACAAGAATTCCAGTATCAATTAAAATCAGGGGATAATTATTCATGAGTCCTTGTTTGATGTCTTGCTTGAATTCTGTCAGCGATTGCTTTTTTGCGTACATCTCTATCTGACAAATCTCCTGATCCTTCTAGTAAAAATTTGGGATAACCACCCATTCGTTCTAAAACTGTTTTAGCTGAAGTTGGATAATTGTTAATAGGTGTTTCTAGGGATGAGATAAATTGCAAAACAAGTGGGATTTGTTGATCGCTAAGGTTAGCGATCGCTTGTAAGAGTTCTTGGTGTGGATTGGTCGAGTACATAGTGATTAATTGGTGTTATGATGATTGTAATTTTAGCAAATAGGAATGCAAAGCGGCTAATCGTTATTTTTTAAAGCTTGTCGGGATAATTGGGAAGCTAAATCCGAATTATTTTTAAGTTTGGCTACTTGTGCCATTTCGGCTAAATCCATAGCTTGTTGATGTAATTCTTGAATCTGACTCATTTTTGATAATTTACACTACTACAAGTTTATTTAAAATCATACTGCTTGACATAGGGTAACACATAAGTTACTATAGCAATATGTGTATTATAAGAGTTCAAGAATATCTTAAAGAAGATGGTTCAAGTCCTTACCAAGAATGGTTTGATAGCTTGGATGCCCAAGCAGCTGCGAAGGTAACAGTTGCTAAGTCTCGTTTGGAATTAGGCAATATATCAAATGTTAAATGGTTTGATGGAATTGGTGAATATAAGATTGATTGGGGTCCTGGCTATCGGATTTATCTAGCTCAAGATGGTAAACAGCTTATAGTTTTATTTGGTGGGGGAACAAAGAAAAATCAGCAATCTGATATTAATTGTGCTAAAGAATTATATCAAGAGTACAAAAGACGAAAAAAAGAAATTAGCAAAGAGCAAGCAACTGACAACGATAATAGAGAGAAGAGGTAGTTATTATGGCACTAACTAGAGACTTTAAAGAAACCGTTAATGCACGAGTGCAAAGAGATTCTGAGTTTGCGATCGCTCTACTTGATGAAGCTATTTCTCTTTTCCTGAATGGTGAACCAGAAACAGCAAGACTGATTTTGAGAGATATTGTCAATGCAACAGTAGGTTTTGAACAATTGGCGATTGAAACTTCTAAACCGAGTAAGAGTTTACATCGGATGTTATCGGCAAAAGGTAATCCAACGATGGATAATTTGACTACTATTTTCAATGTTTTGCGGAAAAAACTGAATGTTGATATTAATGTGAAGACGACGGTTATTTACCATTAAAAATTTTTTTGATCCCACATTCAGGGTGAGTATATTTATTTACGTTAAACGTGCGGATTAATTCTCTAATTTGAGTAAGTTCAACTAGATAAATTACTTCCTCAAAACTTTTATAGTAAAGAAATTTTACCTGTTCAGTAAAGCTATAATGTACTCAAGGATAAAGAGGTAAGAACTATTTATGTTACAGCTTGAACAAATTGAAACAGCAATTCTCTCACTTCCTTCTCATGATTTTGAAAAGCTGAGGCAATGGTTTTTAAACCTAGATTATGAACTTTGGGATGAACAGATAGAACGTGATATTGCAGATGGTAAGTTGGAAGCATTAGCTGAAGAAGCGATCGCAGAATTTAAAGCAGGAAATTGCCGTGAAATCTGATGCACTATACAACACAACGATTCTGGCAACATTATAATGCTCTGCCTAAAAGTGTGCAGCAAACAGCGGATCAATGCTATGACTTGCTCAAGGCTGATCCTTCTCATCCATCGTTACATTTTAAAAAGCTAGGTAACAAATATTGGTCAGTTCGAGCAGGTTTAAATTATCGTGCTTTGGGTGTTGAAGTTGAAAACGGCATTTCTTGGTTTTGGATTGGAACACACGCAGAGTATGACAAACTGATTGGTAAGCTGTGATTTATTCACTTAAATACTCCTGTCTGCGTTCTTGGATAAGTTCATCTACTAAATTTCTATCAGGTGATTTATCTTTTAATAAACCTCTTAATTTTTTAACTTGTTGTTTGAGGCTTACTAATTGGAGTTTGCCATTATCTTCCAAAGTTAAAATTAATCTATCTCCAGATTCTAAATTAAGTATTTGTTGGATTTCTTGAGGTAAAGTTAAACGTCCTTCCGGTTCAATATCAAGTGTATAGTGTTGAGGAATAGATGATCTAGCAAGTGTCATAGTTTGATATTTCCTTGTTTTTACCTAGTTCTAGTTTAGCAAAAATCTAAAAGTTAAAAAATAAATCTCAGCTTTTTCTCTATCAATTTCTACTCATCAATCTCCATTGCCAACTCTTCAAAATTAGTAATTGTTACTTCCGCATCAGGAAATTTTGCTGTTATTTTCAATTCTCCTCCCATAGCTTCAATAACTTGTCGCAGATGACTAACATACATATCAGTACGATTCTCTAATCTAGAAATAGCAGGTTGTTTAATTTGTAACTTTTCAGCTAATTGAGCTTGAGATATTTTTAAAGCTTGGCGTAATTCAGCTAATGCCATTTCCTCTTTTAGTTTAGCTGTTTGAGTGGCAATTTTGGCTTTTCTTTCTGCGGAGAAATCTTTAGTAAGATTGCTAAACTTTTTATGTCCTGTCATATTAAACCCTCCCGACTAATTTCTTGGAGATATTCTTCATAAAGACGATCTGCGATGGGAATATATTTTTCATAAAATCGCTTATCTCCTGTTTTATCTCCACCAATAAGTAAAATTGCCACTCGTCGCGGATCAAAAGCATAAAATACTCTGATTGGTTTACCACGACTTTGAATACGTAACTCTCTCAGGTGAGAGTTTTTTGCACCTTTGACATCGGATGAATAAGGAAAGGGTAATTGTGTTCCCTTTTCTTCAAGTAGTTGAACAACGCTGACAATATCATAAGACCTCGCGGTAAGTGGGAAACTCAGACACTTCAGTGCTGAGAGGGAATCGACACGGGCGGTTTTAACCGCATTGAATCTTTTAATTTGAGTAACCATAACCATCTTTTTTGTGGATAGTTTTACAGGTCTTATAACTAATTCCTTGAACTAATCCATTTCTAGCTGAGATATTGAAACTTCCAGTAGCACGGGTTGCTATTCTTCCAATATATTCACCAACTTTTTTACCTGTTTTAACAATTGATTTAACGATATCTCCTGTTTGAAAACCAAAATGAAATTTAGTTCTAGAACAGTGGCGATTTGGAAAACCAAATTTATTGGTTCTGCAAGATTGTCTAGAACCGTGACCGTTAGCTGTAATTAGCAATGGCTTAACACCTTTGATATTGAGAATTGGAGTTGATTGACCAACACAAGCCGCGTCAATCCAGTGAGTTTTCTCTAGTTTCTGTTGGCTACGATTGAATTTAGTTAACCCTCCTGAACCTGTTTCTACAGGTAATCCAGTTGCTTTTAAAACTAATAGTAATGCAAAACGAGTTGCGTTTACTGCGGCTGCATCAGCCAGTGGTCTTTTTGCTTGTTTCAATATTTTTTCCAATTTTGATGGGTCTTTTTTGAGGAAATCTTTAATATCTTTCGTTCCTTTTTTGGTGTTACATTTTTCACAACTTAAAGTGAGGTTTGTAATTGAATTACTACCACCCTTGGCTCGTGGATGAATATGCTCTACTTGAAAAGGAAGGTCTTTCACTCCACAGTAGGCACATTGTCTATCCCACTTTTCTAGTAAGTATTCTCTGGTTTCGTAACCAGCTAATGTTCCTTGCTGGTATTCCTTGCCTTGAATATCAGGATTAGCCATTAACTGCATATCAAACCGTACCAATTCTTGACTAATAGCCTCAATTCGTGCAAGGTTACGCAACTTCTTAACCCAAGTTTTGATATTCTCAATTCGACTTTGTAAGCTTGGTGCTAACCATCCCTCTGGACGGGTTCTATTTAAGAATCTTGGTTGTCTGTAACGAGTTTTTCTAGTACGCCTAAAACGTCTTAATTGTCGTCTAGAAGTTAAGGACTCTCTGATTGCAAAACCTCTATGTTTTAATTCGGCTGCAAATACAACCTCACCAGTTAAGTCGTTGACTAATGCAATTCCTGTTGTTTTAGCTCCAGGGTCAAGCTTTAATCTCAAAGGAGAAACAGCAGAATCAGAACGCGATTCTTTGAGGATAATTGTGAATGGGAATCGTCTGAATACGGCTGCTTTTTTGTTTCTTAATAGTTGTCTAGCTTGGGCTGAATGAATTGGATCTAGTGGTCGTTTGTCAGTGTCAATTACAAATACTTTGGACATAAAGTCCCTCCTTGCGGGTAATGTTAGCTTCGTCAATGTTTTAAGAGCTTGTTAGGCTTGCAACACTGTTTCAGTGACTTTGAAACTGTTTAATCACAAGCGACAGAGCAGGGAACTAGCTACGCATTCCAGGGTGTCGTGACTCAAAAAACGTAGTCAGTTAAGACTTAGACTGGTCAGTACAGCTTGCAATTTCTTACAAGCTCAGTCCCTTTAGGGCTGAGTTACTGACTCGTATATTCTATTTCCCAACTCACTTTCTATTATATTACGTTGATGTAATAAATCATAGCTTTAATTTGTCAATTTTCACAACTATTTCTTTGCCTATACTGTTACTGAGCGATTCTTTTGATGAGCCTAGCGATACCATCCTCTAAGGGCTACAACTACGCACTTCCTCTGTGTAATGGTAGCGATTTCACCCGTCGCTCAACTAGCAACTAACATTAATAGACGAAAACTAATTTACCTCTTCCAAAATTCATTTCCAGGTGGGTTAAAGGTTTTACTGCTAAATCCCTACACATTTAAACTACACTTTATACCTTTGTTTCACCAACTCCACGGCCAAATTTATCGCAGCTTTCATACTTGTTGAGTCAGCAATACCCTTACCCGCAATATCAAACGCGGTTCCGTGATCTGGGGAAGTCCGCACAAACGGTAAACCAATGGTAGTATTGAC
Organism: Cronbergia sp. UHCC 0137; assembly: GCF_034932285.1. Taxonomy (NCBI): domain Bacteria; kingdom Bacillati; phylum Cyanobacteriota; class Cyanophyceae; order Nostocales; family Nostocaceae; genus Cronbergia; species Cronbergia sp. UHCC 0137. The sequence goes on along the minus strand of NZ_JAYGHC010000007.1, from coordinate 134,591 downwards.
AGCCCGATCAAAAGCCATTAATTTGACAGGAATTAAACCCTGGTCGTGATAAAGTGCCAAATAACCATCAGCCGGATTTTGTATTGGGGAATTACCAAACCAAGCTTGTCCAGGTTTAACCCACATCGTATCCGGGGGAATTGGACCTTCTAATTGCCAATTTGGGCGTTTTTGACGTTCTGAGTTCAACCAAGGAATTAACCAATCTATTTCTTCCGTTCCCAATTGTCCCATTTCGCCACTGTGGGGATTTAACCCAGCGATCGCTATTCTCCCATTTTTAATCCCAAAATCCTCTTCTAAACACTCCACCAGCAAATCCAACTTCTGAGTTAATAACTGCGGTGTTAAAGTATTTGCCACTTGACATAAAGGTATATGTGTGGTAGCAAGTAAAGCGCGGAGAGTCCAACCAGTAAAGGGCGATCTCGCTACAAACAACATTCCAAAACGGTCAACACCAGCCCTTTGAGCCAAAAGTTCCGTTTGTCCAGGATAATCAAAACCAGCCGCTTTCCAAGCAGATTTGGCAATGGGTCCAGTGACGATACCATCAAATTTACCGGAAAGAGTCAGAGCGATCGCATATTCCAGATAGGCAAAACTCACCGCATTACCCACACCAGTCACAATTTCACCATCCACAGGCACATCAATCACAACTAAATCCGCCGGATTAGCCACCAATAAGGAATAACGAGTTAAATTTTCATAACAGCGTAACAGTAAATCCCGACTACCCACCACAACCAAATCGCAATTTTTACCAACTTCAGGATCAGCCAAAGCCTTTAAAATCACCTCAGTCCCAATTCCCCCAGGATCACCCAGCGTCACCAGCAACCGTGGACGTTGATTTTGACCAGATTTTACTAAATTATTTATACTCATTGACTCAAATATACATTCTAGGATTTATATAGCAGATTAGCCCTTAATCTAGTTTAAAATTATTTACAGAAGTCTAATCCAACAAGGAGAATCATACCCAATGGGCGGCGAAATTTTAAATGCAGCACTATTATCTTTCGGACTAATCTTCGTAGGTTGGGCTATAGGTGCTTTGTTACTGAAAATCCAAGGCGCGGAAGAATAATTCACCCAAGTTCCTAGTTATTGATTTTCGGATATTTTGTAGTCTGTAAGGTGCGTTAGACAGATTACAACAGGGGGAAGGGGCGTATTGCAATACTCCCCTCCTTGAC
>NZ_JAYGHC010000007.1:91302-133210 GCF_034932285.1 Cronbergia sp. UHCC 0137 | reverse complement strand
TCCTTGACTGGAGTGCTTAGAATGTAAAAGTAGTCCGAATTGTGCCAATCACCACATCTGGATTATTACTGGTTTGATTAGGAGCTACTAGCCAAATAACCCCCGGTGTAATTGAGATATGATTGTTTAATTTATACTTATAAAAAGCCTCTAGATGTATGGGGGTGGCACGATTAGGAATACTGCTGATTAAATCACTTGTACCACCAAAAAATGGTCTATATAGAGGAATAACACCAGAACGAGTAGCATGGGGAGGAACACCTGCCACGATACCTCCTAGATTACCTTGTTTACCCAAATCTGGAAACGCTAGAGCGATCGCATAACTATAAACATCTGCGTTCTCATTATCTGTCCCCGTTGATCTACCTTGTTGATTAGTATACATAAACCAACTATTAATAGCAAATTTGGGAGAAACTCGCCACAATCCCGCCACACCATAGGAATTTATCGTTCGTCGGGAATTATCGGAAATTAAACTGGGAGAATTTGCCGAAATTGTCCCCACATCGTTAAGAAAAGTGGGTGTTCCTGCGGTATAAGCGTTGACGTAAGTGAACCCGAAAGCTAAATTTTTTGTCGGTTGGATACTTAATTGCGCCAAAGCTGAATAACGACCATTAAATAAACCTCCGGCTGTTGTACCATTGCCGCTATCGGGAGTTAAATTTTCTGGACTACTGGCATTTGGGGCTAAATAACCTAAACTCAAATTAACAGCCGGACTCAATTCATAATTTAACCCTAAACCCGCACCTTGTGAAACAATACGATAAATCGGGCTATATTGAGCAAAGGTAGAAAGTGAACCGGAACCGCCATCTTCGTCACCAATTGTACTAAACACATTTGGTAAATAGTCTACGTGTTCACCCCGGTTTGCAAACACAGCCGCCCGTAATTTATTACCTACGGGAAACTTATAACTAACAGTTCCTAATTCTACACTACCTGCATTATCGGGAAACTCTTGGTTAAATGTTTGTCCACCTTCCGGTGTTGTTTGTCTACTTCCTAATTGAGCTAATACGGGATCTGCACCATACCGAAAACCGCCAGCCCTTTGGGGGTGAGGAGTGCTACCAGCTTGCAGTCTAATTTTTAGCTCGTCTTTTCCTGTAAAGCTACTGATTAAGTTAAGACGGACTCTGTTAGCTAAAATAGTGCTATTTCGAGGTACTCCAACTCCAAAGGGATCGCTATCCCCACTTAAAACATCAGTTACGGCCAAAATTGCTTCACCAGAAAGCTTTGTAGTTGTGGAAAACTGCTGATTTTCTACAATTGCTGTCCGGTTTTCTACTACATCTATTCTTCCCCGTAAAGTTGCCAGTTCTGCTGTAAATTCGGCTTGTAGCCGTTGGAGGGTAGCTAAATCTTCCTTTTGCAGCATCTCAGCCGTAGCTGTAGCAATTAGCTCATTGACTCTATCTAAACAAGCATTTAAGCCGGCTGCAAACTCATAGCGATTCATAGAGCGATCGCCCCTAAATATACCATTGGGATAGCCAGCAATACAACCGTACCGCTCCACCAAAGATTGCAAAGCACCAAAAGCCCAATCTGTCGGCTGTACATCAGCTAACTGAGATACAGAGGTTACTTGTGCTGAAGAACTATTAGCCGATATGAAGGGAGAAATGATCACTATTGGTGCTGCTAACAGCATCTTCCATAAACCTTTTAACATCACAACCTCACTGAAATATATACACCCTTGACTAGAAACTTTGCGCGTTTCTATCTGCTTTATGCTTTGATAATAATTATCATACTCAGAAAGTTATGTAAAGTGGAAGTTACGGAAAAATGAAGCAACTCAACTGGCAAAATTCAGCCTGGTATCGTGGAATGTCATTAACAGAAAGAATGGCGCTGATGTCGGAAACTCCAGAATATGACCTAGATTTGGGACTGCGACGACTCCAGCGTTGGCGAGAACAATCTCCGTTTACAGATGATGCTCTTTTTACCCAAAGATTAACAACAGATGGAATTACTGAGTCTGAACTGTGCATTCTGCTAGGCCAAACAGTTACGGGAATACCCTTGAATTGGGCAAAAGAAATTGAGCAAGCCTTTGATCAATTAGGGGATGAAGATATGACAAGCCTGTTATCTAATGACAGCTTATCTCAGTATCCTCAGCTTGGTTTTTTAAAAGCGATCGCGCCGTTGATAGATCAAGGTATGATCAGACTCAGGGCAGATATTAGAGCTATTTATCACTTAGAAGCACCTTTTGATCTTGGGAATATTGACAAGATATTATTGGCTGGACTACCAGAACAACTATTATTAATGCTTAATTCCACCCTTGTATTAGAACTGAATGTGGCACGGTTGCAAGGATTGTTAAAAGGTGATAATGCCGAAGAGCGATTTTTCAATTTTATTCAACGTCTGCAAAGTTCAGAAATGCGGCGGAAACTGTGGCAAGAATACCCGGTTTTAGCACGTCAAGTCATGGCGGAAATTAATCGCTGGGTGAAAACTAGCAAGGAGTTTCTCCAGCGTCTATGTAATGATTGGCAGGTCTTATGTAGCCAATTTAATCCGTCAACAAACCCCGGCCAGCTAGTGAAAATTCACAGGGGAGTAGGTGATAGACACAATGGTGGCAGGTCTGTATTGATCCTCAAATTTACCAGTGGTTGGCAAATAGTTTATAAACCTAGATCATTAGCGGTAGAGGGACATTTTCAAGAACTACTGCTGTGGTTAAATCAAAAAGGCGCTTATCCTGCCTTTAAAACCTTACAGGTAATCAATCGTGGTGATTATGGTTGGGTGGAATTTGTTAGTCCCCAAGAATGTAAATCTCCAGATGAAGTTGAGAGATTTTATCAGCGTCAAGGTGGTTACTTGTCTTTATTATCCACTTTATCGGCTACAGACTTTCACTTTGAAAACCTGATTGCGGTTGGAGAACATCCGATTTTAATTGATTTAGAGTCTTTATTTCACCCCCGCAGTGATGAATTGACAGCAACAGCCGCAGACCGATTAGATAGAGAGATGATGGCTAATTCTGTCTTGCGAGTAGGTTTATTACCTCAATTGGTCTGGGGAAATACGGAATCAGCCGGAATAGATTTAAGTGGTTTAGGTGGTGCAGCCGGACAATTGACACCAGAGCGCGTTCCCAAACTAGCTCAGATAGGCACAGATACTATGCAAGTTGTGCGTCAACAAGTAGTGTTAGCAGGTAGCCATAATCGCCCCCAGCTAAATGACAAAGAAGTAAATGTACAAGAATATACAAAAGCTATCACAGAGGGATATTCTGGAGTTTACCTGATTTTGTTACAGCATCGCCGGGAATTAGTGGATATTTTAGCTCGGTTTGCTGAAGATGAGGTGCGTGTGGTGATGCGTCCCAGTCGAACCTATGCCTTGCTACTGCGAGAAAGCTATCATCCTGATGTTCTACGAGATGGACTAGAGCGCGATCGCTTATTTGATAAACTATGGGTAGATGTGCAGAATCGCCCTATCCTCAGCCAAATTATTCACTCCGAATCTCAAGCACTTTGGCAAGGTGATATTCCTTTATTCACAACCTATCCCCACACCCGTGACCTATGGAGTCAAAACACTGACCTACATTTACCTAATTTCTTTGCCCAATCAGGGATGGAATTAGTTCACCAGCGACTCCAGCATTTGAGCATAGAAGATTTACAACGTCAACAATGGTTTATTAAAGCGGCTTTAGCTACCCTAGAAATGGGTAATAACACAGATATACACAAAGTCCAACTCAAACCACCATCTAGCAAGATATTCATTACACCCCCAACATCAAATATACAAACCCAACTACTAGAAACAGCCCATATCATTGCCCAGCGTTTAGAATTACTTGCTCACAATAACGGTACATCGGTTAACTGGATGGGTTTAACTCTCACCACCCATCATCAATGGACACTAGCCCCAATGGGTACAGATTTATATGCAGGTGTACCAGGAGTAACTTTATTTTTAGCTTATTTGGGGGCAGTAACCAAAAATTCGACTTACACCCATCTAGCACAAACTGCCCTCACAACCCTCAAACAACAAATCATCAGAGATTCAGCCTCAATCAAATTTATTGGTGGCTTTAGTGGCTGGGGCGGCATAATTTACACCCTAACCCATCTGGGAAAACTATGGCATCGCCCTGATTTAATTGCCGATGCAGTTGCCTTAATTGCGAAAATTCCCCCGTTAATTGACCAAGATGAACAGTTGGATATCATCGCAGGTGCAGCAGGTTGTATTGCTAGTTTGCTGAGTTTATACCAAGTTTTTCCGGCGGATGTGATTCTGGATGTAGCTACTCAGTGTGGTCAACATCTCCTGAAAAAAGCCAAAATTATCAATCCTGGACTGGGCTGGATGTCCCTATCTGGTGGACAACAACCCCTAACAGGATTTGCACATGGGGCGGCGGGTTTTGCGTCCGTACTGTGGGAATTAGCCGCAGTAACAGGAAAAGAGGAATTTTCCCTGGCGGCAATTGGGGCGATTTACTACGAACGCAGTCGCTTTTCCCCCTCCGTTGGTAACTGGTTGGATTTACGGTTGAGTGAGACACAAAACGCTTGCATGACCGCTTGGTGTCACGGTGCGCCTGGTATTGGTTTAGGACGTTTGCGGGTTTTAAAATACTGGAATGAATCCACTATCCAAACAGAAATTGCTACCGCCATCCAAACTACAATCAATCAAGGATTTGGTGATAATCAATGTCTATGTCATGGAGATTTAGGTAACATCGACTTGTTGTTAGTTGCCAGTGAGATTCTCCACCAGCCAGATATCTCTGCGTATACCTCGACAATAGCTACTAAGATATTAGATGATATCCACCAGGATTCCTTTCGTTGTGGTGTCCCTCTGGGCATGGAAACTCCAGGATTGATGACAGGGTTAGCTGGTATTGGTTATGGATGTTTGCGTCTGGCATATCCTGACCTTGTTCCCTCTATTTTACTTCTAGAACCGCCACGCCCATGAAATATCCTGTAGTTTTACAACACAATGAAGAAGACTGTGGCCCTGCTTGTTTAGCTACAATCTCGAAATTCTACGGGCAGATTTTTACTATTAACCACACCCGTGAAGCGGCTGGAACTGGACATTTGGGAACAACTCTGCTCAACCTTAAACAGGGGGCGCAGGTGTTAGGCTTCCAAGCGCGGGGCGTAAAGGCAACTTTAGAATTAGTGAATCACCAACAAATACCTCTACCAGCTATTATTCACTGGAAGGGCAACCACTGGACAGTTTTATATGGCCGCAAAGGTAAAAAATATATTGTTGCTGACCCTCTGGTTGGTGTGCGTTATTTAAATAAGGAGGCGCTGTTAGCTGGCTGGGTTAATGGCGTGATGTTGCTGCTAGAACCACGTCCTGACTTTCTAGCCCAACCAGATGATCGACATCGGGTGGGAGGATTTAAACGTTTTCTACAGCGTTTGTTTAACTACCGCCACATTTTAGCTGAAGCTTTATTACTTAATTTTGTGGTGGGCTTAATTTCTCTACTGTCGCCGTTTCTGATTCAACTACTCACGGATGATGTGTTAGTACGGGGAGATACCCAATTACTCACAGGGATTACCTTGGGAATACTGGCGATGAGTGTGATGAGTAGTTCTTTGCAATGGATACAAGGAAACTTGGTGGCACATTTTGCCCATCGTCTGGAATTAGATCTAGTCCTGGAATTTGGTAGGACAATTTTACATTTGCCCTTGTCTTATTATGAGTCCCGTCGCAGTGGTGAGGTTGTAAGTAGATTACGGGATATTCAAACGATTAATCAATTGATTTCCCAGGTTGGTGTGACTTTACCCAGTCAATTATTAATAGCGATCGCTTCTTTAAGTCTCATGCTATTTTATAGCACTAAGTTGACTCTCTCCTCACTATTAATTGCTTTGTTGATGCCGTTGGTGACTGTAGTTTTTTTACCGACATTACAGCAAAAAATCCGTAGTGTCTTGGGGTTGGCCGCAGAAAATCAAGGCATCTTAGTAGAAACCTTCAAAGGTGCATTAGTTGTCAAAACTACCAACGCTGCCCCGGAATTGTGGCAAGAATTTCAAACCCGCTATGGTCGGCAAGCAAATTTGATGTTTCGCACGGTGCAAATCGTTATTACAAACAATATTTTTTCTAGTTGGATAGCTACTGCTGGAGGAATGCTATTGCTGTGGTTTGGCAGTACCTTAGTTATTACCGGAGAACTCAGTATTGGACAATTATTAGCTTTTAATAGTTTAAATGCCAATATCTTGACTTTAGTTAATACGGTTGTTACTTTTGTTACTGAATTTACCCGCGCCCAAGCTGCCACTGAGCGTTTAAATGAGGTCATTAACTCTACCCCAGAATTTCCAGAGGTGAATCAAAGACCTGTTGTGAATATTCCTGACAATGGGGATATAATTTGCAGCCATCTGAATTTTCATCATGCCGGTCGAGTCGATTTGTTGCGCGATTTCTCCCTGACCCTACCCGGAGGAAAAGTGATTGCGGTAATTGGTAAATCTGGCTGTGGTAAGAGTACCCTCGCTAAACTTCTGGCTGGGTTGTACAGTCCCCAATCTGGGAATATTCGCATTCACCACTACAACCTCCAAGACATCGCCCCTACTTGCTTACGTCAACAGATGGTTTTAGTTCCTCAAGATGCTCATTTCTGGAGTCGTTCTATTTTAGATAATTTATGTCTTGGTAATCCCCAAATTAGTTTTGAGCAAGTGGTTATAGCCTGTCAAGTAGCAGATGCAGATGGTTTTATTAGCAAGTTACCAGAAAAGTATCAAACCATTTTGGGTGAGTTTGGCGCTAATCTTTCTGGTGGTCAGCGACAACGATTAGCGATCGCTAGGGGTATTATTACTAATCCACCCATTTTAATTTTAGATGAATCTACTGCTGGTCTAGACCCCATCAGTGAATCTCTAGTGTTAGATCAGTTGTTGGCCTATCGTCAAGGTAAAACTACTATCCTCATTAGTCATCGTCCCAGAGTAATTCAACGGGCAGATTGGATTGTGCTGCTAGAAGCAGGACAACTTCAGCTACAAGGTACACTCTCAGACCTGCTCAAACTTCCGGGTAATCACTCAGAATTTTTAACCTAAGTTGCTGGCAGAGAATAAAGCTAGTTGATTAATTTCTTGACTATAAATACGAGAATGATTATTATTATATTGATGCAATTGTCATCAATAATACTGGTTAAACTGCGGTTTCCCTCGGAAGTTATATCGGCTTCTGCTAGGGAACACGCAGCATTTTTCACTGTCAATTTTTACCAAATAGAGGTATATTATGTCTAATGTAGATATCGTTCGGGCTTGGAAAGACGAAGAATATCGTCACAGTCTCAGCGTTGAACAGCAGCAAGAACTACCAGCAAACCCAGCAGGGTTGATTGAATTAAGCGACGAGGATATGTCATCTGTTTCTGGTGGATGTACAACTTGTGGTAATCCTCTCCACACACCAGTAATTGCGTGCAAACCCGTATTTGGCGAATTTGGAGAACTTAGTCTCTAATTGAAGAGTATGAAGAGGGAAAGGGAAAATTAGACCTCTTCCAATCATCAATTTTCTAGTAGAGGTGTATTTTGCTATACCTCTACTTTCCTGACTCCTGCCCCCTGCCTCCTGCTATCCTTATGAACAATACCAGCCCAGTTTTTCTTCCCATTGCCAAATCTGATGAATATTTACCTAGTATTACTATCTGGACAAGGTTAGGAGGATTTTTTTTGGTGGGTGTGTTTGGTGTTGTTTTCACTATTGGGGCGTTGACTCGATATGCTCAGAAAGTCAAAGCACCTGCTACTGTTCGTCCTGTTGGTGAGTTACGCATAGTTGAGGCTTCGATGGCTGGAAGTGTCAAAAATATCTCTGTTACAGAAAATCAATTTGTACAACAGGGAGAAACTATAGCGATAATTGATGACACCCCACTGCAAACTAAAAAAACTCAACTTCAAGGCAATATTCAGACACTTCAACTCCAACTATCCCAAATAGATGCTCAAATTCGGGCAATAGAAAGACAAATTGCCACGGAAACTGAACGTTGGAATCGTGTTGTGGCTTCAGCTACGGCTGAACTGAATCGTACTCAACGGGATTATCAGGACAAAAAAATTGCTGTTAGTAGTGAATGGCTAGAGGCAGAAGCTAATATCAAAATTGCTGGGAATGAATTACGGCAAGGAGAAGCAGAGTTAAAATCGGCACAAGCTAATGTGAGAAGTTCCCAGGCAGCATTAAAGACGGCAATTGTCAAGCGCGATCGCTATCAAGCCATTGCTGAATCTGGTTCAATTTCCCAAAATCAACTAGAAGAAGCGGAACTATTAGTTACTCAACAAGAACAGGTTGTAGAGTCGCAAAAAGCCACCTTAGAGGCTCAAAATCAAGTAATTCTACAAAAACATCAAGCTTTGACAGCAGCACAAGCTAGACGCACAAAAGCTGTTTCTGTCCTCAATCCCCATGATGCTTTCATCTCCATTGCTCAGGAGAAAATTGCTTCTGAACGGGCTGCGGCTGGCAGTAATCTAGCTAGGTTACAGCAAGAAAGAGAAGGTTTACTTCAAGGACGAATTGGCATTCAAGATCAAGTTAACAATATTCAGCAAGAACTCAAGCAAATCTCTGGGGAACTGAAAAAGACTATAATTCGTGCCTCAGAAACAGGTACTATTTTGAAGTTGGAATTGCGAAATCCCGGACAGGTGGTAAATTCTGGAAGTGCGATCGCTCAAATTTCCCCTAGTCATGCCCCTTTAATTATTAAAGCCCGTGTTTCTACTGCCGATATTGGTAAAGTTCTAGTTTGCGATACCATAAAAGTTGTCAATTGTCAAACAGGAAAAGTACATTTGCGATTTTATGCCTATCCTTATCCAGATTATGGGCATATTAAAGGTGCTGTCAGAAAAATAAGTGCTGACGCTATACCGCAAAACCATCTGATTTCTTCAGTAGCACCTTACTATGAAGTGACTATTGAACCGGAGAAACTTTATTTAGAAAAATCTAGTTACAAGTATCCAATTCAAGCCGGGATGGAAGTAACAGCCGATATTATCTCGAAAGAAGAGACTATACTCAGATTTTTGCTGAGAAAAGCTAGATTAATAACTGATTTATAGAGATTAGCACTTACGCATTGACAGAATCTATTAAATAGGGATGATGGATTTTATCTCTTGTAGGGTGTGGTTCGGCAAGCTCACCAACCACGTCAGACCCGATAATTGAGCATCTAACAGACTTCCTCTATCTGACGCACCGCACTAATATGGGATTCCAAAAGCCCAAAACTAGGCAATTTCGTTGAGATAAGCAAATGCAAAATCTAAATCTGATCAAGCTGACTATGTGTCAGAAATCAGGCATAATGTTGAACACAATTGCCAAAAATTGCCTCTTTTCCCTGCCCCCGGTCGGTGAGTGTAGCCATACCGCTGCCCCCAGATTTATAAAATAAATGTAAACTTTTGTTTATTTAGATAATTCTGTTAAGATTCTTCTCATAAGACATAAAGATTTATTTCGACCCCCATGACATTATTAATAGTCGGTGCCACTGGCACCTTAGGAAGACAAGTGGCTCGTCGGGCAATTGACGAGGGATATAAAGTACGCTGTTTGGTTAGAAGTACCAAAAGGGCTGCTTTTCTCAAAGAATGGGGTGCTGAACTGGTGCGGGGAGACTTGTGTAAACCTGAAACCCTAACAGAAGCATTAACAGGTGTAACCGCAATCATTGATGCTGCCACCTCTCGTCCTACAGATTCACTGACTATTAAGCAAGTGGACTGGGATGGGAAAGTAGCATTGATTCAAGCAGCAAAAGCAGCAGGTGTAGAGCGTTTTATTTTCTTTTCGATCTTAGATGCCGAAAAGTATCAAGATGTACCGCTAATGGAAATTAAACGCTGTACAGAACTCTATTTAGCAGAATCTGGTTTAAATTACACTATTTTACGTCTAGCTGGCTTTTTACAAGGGTTAATTGGTCAATACGGTATACCCATTTTAGAAAATCAACCGGTTTGGGTGACAGGTGCATCTTCCCCCGTTGCCTACATGGATACTTTAGACATTGCTAAATTTGCTGTGCGGGCTTTAAATGTTCCAGAAACTCAAAATCAAGCTTACCCCTTAGTGGGAACTCGCGCTTGGAGTGCCGAAGAAATCATTAATCTGTGTGAGCGTCTCTCTGGAAAAGAGGCAAAAATCACACGGATGCCAATCAACTTACTACGTGCCGTCCAAGGCTTCCTGCGTTTCTTTCAGTGGGGTTGGAATGTTGCCGATAGACTAGCCTTTACAGAAGTCGTAGCTAGTGGTAAACCGTTAAATGCTTCCATGGAGCAAGTTTATACGGTTTTTGGACTAGAGCAAGAACAAACCACCACCCTAGAAAGCTACTTGCAAGAATACTTCGGACGGATTATGAAAAAGCTCAAGGAGTTAGACTACGACAAAGCTAAGAACAAAAAGCAGAAAAATAAAAAAAGTCCCATGAAACAGTCTTCAAAGGTCAATAGTTAGAAGGGGTTTTTCTCCAGAAGGCTAAAATCTTTGTGGATAAATTTCACATAAATGACTACATGAGCCAAAAATGTGTCACCATTAAGTAAATCTAAAGCATCGCCTAAAACTGGATCTTGAGTGTGCCGAAAGCAGGCATTATATACAACGACATTAAGCCGGTAGCGGGTCGTGTCGCTATCGAACTAAAAGATCAGCTAACCTCGGCTGGTTGGGATGTGTGTGTTACAGCAAGTATTGGTGGCATTTTGGGCTATTCCAATCCGGGAAGCCCTGTCTGTCACACGCCAATAGAAGGTTTAACACCACCTGGTTTTGATTCGGAAATGAAATTTGCGGTGGTACTAGGGGGAGACGGCACTGTTTTAGCAGCGTCGCGTTTGGTTGCTCCCTGTGGTATCCCTATGTTGACTGTAAATACTGGTCACATGGGATTTTTGACGGAAACTTACCTGAACCAATTGCCCCAAGCAATGGAACAGGCCATGGCTGATGATTATCAAATTGAAGAACGGGCTATGCTCACCGTCAAAGTTTTGCGGGGTGAGTCGGTGCTGTGGGAGGCCTTATGCTTAAACGAAATGGTGTTACATCGAGAACCGTTAACCTCGATGTGCCATTTTGAAATAGCTATTGGCCATCATGCAGCAGTGGATATTGCCGCCGATGGTGTGATAGTTTCTACACCGACGGGTTCAACAGCCTATTCATTAAGTGCCGGTGGTCCAGTGGTGACTCCTGGTGTACCAATATTACAATTAGTCCCTATTTGTCCCCATTCTCTAGCTTCTAGGGCTTTGGTGTTTCCTGATAGTGAACCGATTAATATTTACCCCGTTAATATACCCCGGTTAGTAATGGTGGTAGATGGTAATGGCGGCTGTTATGTTTTGCCAGATGATCGGGTATATTTAGAGCGATCGCTCTACAGTGCCAAATTCATCCGTCTACAATCACCAGAGTTTTTCCGTGTTTTACGGGAGAAATTGGGTTGGGGTCTACCACATATTGCCAAACCTAATTCTGTGGAAATACCGTGATTGCCTAGATATTTAAAGAAGATTTTGGAGAAATCAGTAAATTAATCTTCTTTAATTTCCCAACGTAGTAACCTTGGTAATTGAGATAAATCTAAACAATAGTTGATCAACCACACAATTATTTGTAAAATTAACAAATTGCGGACTGAGAAAAAATCGGTTTCTGCACTTACAAAAGTCAAACCTTCATACAATTGCCAGAGACGGTAAGGTACATATAAATAAGGAATCATTACCCAAACAACGTTATGGAATTGTCTTAAAGCTAGACTTTCTCCTAATATTTGAAAGCCGATCATCACAAAGAACCAAGTTAAAACACTTAACGCTGGAGTATAACCCCACTTCACACCCCAAAAAACCATGAATACCAGTGGTAAGAGTATTCCTAAAAATTGCACTCCCCCAAACCAGAATTTAAACCACCCAGGTAAAGGTTCTGGTAGAGAGTAGGGTTTGGCGCTTTTCCATCCCCAAGCTACAATCACAAAAAAGGCTGTGGATAGGAGTAAAAAAAGGAGATTTTCCAGAAATAAATAGAGGTTGATATTCATAGAAATATTATCAATCTTTGCTTTTATTTGTTCATTCTCCTTTAGAAGGATCTTGAATTTTCTACCGTCCTAACCAAGTTTTGATGACATCTAGCAGACTTGAACCACCCCACAATAAAGCTAAAAGAATTGAGGTAGTTAAAATTGCTCCCATTAAACACATAACTAAACCACCTAAACTAATCGCACCATCATCTTCTGATAAACCAAAAGCGGTGACGAAAATACCCATTGCTGGGAGGGTGTTAGTTCCGGGAATAGGAATCATCATGGAAATTGCCATGAGAGCGATCGCTATCCCCAAAGTCACTCTTCCTGGTAAAGTAGTGCAGATATAGCTTAAACGTGGTTTAGCAATGGCTTCAATCCGTCTTAACCAAGGTAGACCCGCTTTCAGGAATCCCTGGACTGTAGAGAGTTTAAGGGGATGATTTACCATTTTCTGAGGTAGCCACGGGGTTTTTGCACCTGCAATTAACTGTATGGCCAACAAAAAAATCAGTACACCAAAGGGAGTTGAGTAACCAGGTGCGGGGACTGGTAAAGCGGAGGGGAGGGAGAGAATCACCAGTAAAAATCCAAAAATCCGTTCCTCAGCTAACAGTAAAATATCTGCTAGAGTTACTGTTAAAGGGCGTTCTTCTTCAAAAAAATAACGTTGTAATTCGCTAGACAGTTTGGCCATAAATACTCAACAAGTTGCATTCAACATTCTAACCCTCTACAATTTTCCTGCATGGGAAATTAGATTAAATTTGGATAAAGTTATATTTACGCTGTATCGGGGTGAATAAATATGCGAAGGTATTTAAAGTTGTTAGGATTATTTTGGACTACAGCGATCGCTGCGGAATTGGAGTATCGTGTTAATTTTATATTAGCAGCCCTAACCAGCTTAGGTAATTTAGCGGGTAGCATTTTTGGTCTATACCTATTTTACCGTAAAGATTACAACTTTGCTGGCTGGTCATGGGAAGCAGCATTAATTGTTGTCGGAATTTTTACCTTACTCCAAGGCTACGCAGCCACATTTCTTGCCCCTAACTTAAATCGCATAGTCCGTCATGTCCAGGAAGGTACTTTAGACTTTGTATTATTAAAACCTATCCGCAGTCAGTTTTGGCTATCAACTCACACCCTTTCCCCTTGGGGAATACCAGATTTAATCTTTGGCTGTCTGATCATTGGCTATGCAGGTCAACGTCTCGGTTTTGAAATATACAACTATCTCCTTGGTGTACTACCCTTGGCTTGCGGTTTAGTAATTCTTTACAGCCTGTGGTTTATGCTAGGCTCGACGAGCATTTGGTTTGTAAAAATATACAACGCTACAGAAGTGCTACGAGGTTTATTAGAAGCTGGCAGATATCCAATTGTAGCCTATCCTGCCACTTACCGCTTTTTCTTTACCTTTGTAGTACCAGTAGCCTTTTTAACAACGGTTCCTGCTCAAGCGATGTTAGGTCAAGGTCAATTAAGTTGGTTACTAGGTGCGGGATTATTAGCTGGGTTCTTATTTTGGGTTTCTACTTGGTTTTGGCGGTTTGCGTTGCGGTTTTATACGAGCGCTTCTAGTTAATAGAATTTTTCTCTGGTTACAGGATTTGGTTTTTTAGCTATTGGGGAAATTGTAGAGAAAAATACTGAGTGTATTATGTTTAGGATCGGTAGTAATGGCAACACATATACGCAAGCGATCGCGCAATGGCATAATCGAGGACAACAAGAAGTATTTGAATATCTTTTAGATGATGGTTCAACAATTCGCGCTACAAAAGACCATAAATTTATGACGACGGAAGGACAAATGTTACCCATTGATGAAACACTTACCCAAGGTTGGGTCGAGGCTTTTCGTTCATGCAGTTTGCCGAAGGCATAATCCAAAAAAATCCCGGATAAATTTTTATAGCAATCCTATTCAAATTACAAAAGTAGTATTTTTAACATATATTTTACGGAAAATCTGATACACAGAAAAGTTTTATAGACACACTTAAATAACTATGTTACACTTACTTGTATCTATTTTCTATTGAGCTATCAAAGGATGGGAAGATATTATGGGGTGCTTGTTTGGGGGTATTGTTAAAAAATTTGAACGTGCAGTTGTAACAGAAGGTAGCCATAATATAAACCGTCGGATGTTTTTAAATCTGATGGCTTCAGGTGTTATGATTTATCTTACTAAAGATTTGATATATCCAGAAATTGCTAGTGCTAATAATGATAACATAAATGAAAAATATCACGTCTTTATACCTTACGAAATTGCTAAAAGAGGTGGCATTCAAAGAGTTGCTTTAAGGTCTGGAGATACCTGTCAGGTAAAAATTCCTGCTAGAATCATAGAAAATGATGAAATTTCCGTTTCTAAAGTTGGCTTGCAAGGTAATGATGTTACTTTGATTTTGCATACATTATACGATTCGCAAATTAGAATCGCTGACAAAATTTACCAAGAAATTGACCAAGCCGATTTTATTCGTAAATATGCTACGAAAGACAAAGCTAAAAAGACTTATGAGTTACTTGAAGATGGCGAAGTTATAGAAGATATTGCTTCTCTTGATTTGTTGAAATATCTTGTGGCTTCATCAGAATTAGATGAACAGATTAAGCAAAAATATGAAATAGCCTATCAAAATTGCCAATTAAACATAATTGAGAAAGCGATTGAATCAGCTTTAGCTAAATCGGAAGTTTCTGAAGATAAAAAGAAGTTAATTAGAGGTACATATCAATACGTTAGGGCTTCAGAACCAGTCCCCAATTTTGGTTATCTGAAAGAACTAGAAGCTATTATTGCTGGTTCGGATATTCCCATTGCTATTAAACGTTCTTATTCAATTGCTAGTGCTAAATCTAGAGCCTTTACTGTAGACATCATTATTGTGAAGTTAATTGAAAATAGTGAACAGTTAAGCTCTCAGGAAAAAGAAAATTATTTGTTAACTTACAAAGAAATCCGAGATGGAAAAAAAATATCTGATCAAGAAACTTTGCCATTACTTAATTCATTTATCCTTAGTTCTAATATTTTGTATAGCAGCAAAGTAGTTTATTTACTGGCTCAGAACGTGTTTCTTCATAAAGATGCAGAATCAGCAAGAGAAGACTTTGGTACAATTCAAAATGTTAGTCGTTTTGTTACTAATGCAGGTAGCACAGTTGTACCTATAGGAACTGGTGTTCTCAACGCTTTGGGAGCAGAAACAGCAACAGGTGTAGCTATTAGTAGTTTGACTGGAGGAGCAGCTACTACAGCGACTTTAGCGGCTTTGGGAGGAGGTTCTGTGGCTGCTGGCGGTTTAGGAATGCTAGGAGGTTTAGCAGTAGTTACCGGTGGAGCAGCTTTAATTGGAGCGGCTGGACTATTATCTGTTGCTCTTGTTTCTCAAATGGATCGAGAAGATTTCAAAAATTTAGGAATTGCAGCAGTAACAGGAACTTTAGCTGGTGCTGGTGCTGTTCTCATTGCTTGGACTGCTGCTTCTGCTTTGGGTGTAGCAGGTACACTATCTGGAGCAGCCGCTATTACTTCACTTATTTCAGCTTTGGGCGGAATTAGTGTTATTACAGGAGGAGCATCTTTAATAGCCTTTGGTGCTGGTTTTGTTGTCTGGTCATTTCTCAAAGGGCAAAAACGCAGAGATTTAAATATATTACATCAGCTTGAGTCTCGATTGTACACTTTAACAGAAACGCCAACCCCTCCTAAGCTAAAGGAATTTATTGACTTCCTTAATCAGAAATTAAATAAGCAATATATTGAGGGCTTTTCTATTGCTCCTAATATTCCCCTAGATAAGTTATCAAATGCTATATCTAGCTACGCAGCTTCTGTCATGGAATCTGACGAGAAAATATTAGCTTTAAGAAATAGTAGTTTTTGGAATGATGCTAAAAAAGGTATTGTATTAACGAATAAAAAAGTAATTTGGAAAACTGGATGGTCAGAACCTGACTTTATCCCTTATTATGCCATATTTGAATATCCAAAATTACCAGAACTGTCTACAGATGAAGAAAACGCACATTTTTGTAGTGTAATGCAAGAAATAGAAAAAAAATACGCTGATCTTTAAAATTTTAGGACTACCGCACTAGTACCGCAAGGCGGAAATCAAAAGTCAAAAGTCAAAAGGAAGACAGTATAGGCTTTTTAGCAATTTAAAATTGTTGGTTTATTTATGCCGTACTGTATTAGAAAATGTGGGGATGGTGTTGGTATTAGATGCCAGTTTTGAGCGTTTGAGTGAGTTGCAAAAGTCTCTATTTAAGTAAGTAGGCGCTAATAAACCGAACTATGTAACCAACTGTAAATTACCCAAAACCCTTGGGATTGCCACGTTCCACTCCGTTCCACATCTCTACGAGACGCTACGCGAACGCAATGACATACCTTGAAATTTTCCCACCCACCTACTTAACTCGTTCTCTTCATCTGCGTAAATTTTACCACTATGTTGAGCAATCATGTATCTTTTAAGTTATATAGCAATTCCCAAGCTCATGAAATACACCCCACCCGCGCTGTCGCGCATCCTCCCCTTGCCAAGGCTACGGTGTACACACAAGTGATCTGATTACCTAAAACAAGCCCTGGCGATTATAAATCACGGCTACACAAACAAAGTCCACCTGCGTGGACTGAAGAAAAACCACTTATTTTCAATCCACGGAGGCGGTCACTGAGCTTGCCGAAGTGTGGGTTTTGCCTGTGTAGTTGAGCCAGTGCGTTGGGCGGCTCTGCCGACTTAAAGCAACTAGCGTGCGGTTTCTAACCGCCGATTTAATGTTAACAGAACTTGTGTGTACACCGTAGGGAGGGTTGGGAGGGGTAATTTTGTATCTAACTAGAGTGGGAAAGGCTATAATACCAACTAAGTTGGATAAATTATTTGAAATATACTATGCCCCAGGATTTATCACCTCTGTGGATATCATTGAAAACCTCGTTACTAGCGACGTTTATCACTTTCTTTTTGGGTATTGCTGCTGCTTATTGGATGTTGGGATATAGAGGTAAGGGAAAATCTTTGATTGAGGGTATTTTTGTTGCACCCTTGATTTTACCACCGACAGTAGTGGGATTTTTATTACTATTATTTTTTGGGAAAAATGGTCCTGTTGGTAAATTGATGGATCGGTTTGATTTGTCGATTGTTTTTACTTGGTATGGTGCAGCGATCGCTGCTACGGTGGTTTCTTTTCCATTAATGTATAAAACTGCACTGGGAGCATTTGCCCAAATTGACGCAAACTTGCTGCGAGTGGCTAGAACATTGGGTGCAAAGGAATCTACAATTTTTTGGCGGATTAGTTTACCCTTAGCATTCCCTGGGATTGTAGCAGCTACGACCTTGACTTTTGCCCGTGCATTGGGCGAATTTGGGGCGACTTTGATGTTAGCGGGTAATATTCCTGGACAAACCCAAACTATCCCCATGGCGATTTATTTTGCGGTGGAAGCGGGGGCGATTAATGAGGCTTGGTTTTGGGCGATCGCTATTGTTATTATATCCCTATCAGCAATCATTTTAGCGAATTTTTGGCAAGATTTCAAGCACAAAAACAAACGCACAACAAGACAAGAAAAACCAACAAAATTAGAAATTCCCATAGTTGCAGAGTCTTCCACATCTGCGTTACTCATAGATATTGAAAAACGGCTTTCAAACTTTCATCTGCAAATTTCCTTTAATACCGATAACCAAACTTTGGGATTATTGGGAGGTTCTGGGGCGGGAAAAAGTATGATTTTGCGTTGCATTGCGGGGATAGAAACACCAACTCAAGGGCGGATTATTTTGAATGGTAGGGTATTATTTGATTCGGAAAAAGGTATTAATCTTCCTAGCCGCGATCGCCATATAGGTTTCTTATTCCAAAATTACGCCCTTTTTCCCCATTTAACAGTAGCAGAAAATATCATTTTCGGTTTACCCAAGGGATTGGCTGGAAGTGCAAAAGTACAGGTAGAACAGCAATTAATAGCTATGCAATTACAAGGATTAGGCGATCGCTATCCACATCAACTTTCTGGGGGACAACAACAACGGGTAGCATTAGCCAGGGCTTTAGCAAGTCAACCAGAAGTATTACTTTTAGATGAACCATTTTCTGCCCTGGATACACATTTACGCAGTCAATTAGAACAACAAATGACCGAAACCTTAGCTGATTATTCAGGTGTGACTTTATTCGTTACTCATAATATGGAAGAAGCTTATCGGCTTTGTCCCAATTTATTAGTATTAGAAGGTGGTAAAGTTGCTCATCATGGTTCTAAATATGATATTTTTCAACAACCTGCTTCTGTTAGTGTAGCTCAATTAACTGGTTGTAAAAACTTTTCCAAAGCTGTTTTGTTGTCATCTCAAAAAATACAAGCAACTGATTGGGGTTGTGTTCTCCAAGTTGATCAAAAAGTTCCTAAACAATTATCCCACATTGGTATTCGCGCCCATCAAATTAATTTTACCAAAGATCCTCAGCAAACAAATACTTTTCCCTGTTGGTTAGTCAGAACAAGTGAAACACCCCACCGCGTCACCTTATTTTTAAAACTACATTCTGAACCAACAAATTCTCATGATTATGACTTACAAGCCGAAGTTTATAAAGAAAAATGGACAAATATAGCAGATCAACCGTTTCCTTGGTATGTACGTTTAGATTCCCTGCGGTTAATGTTAATGTAGATGTAATGCCAATTTTATGTGAGGCTGCACAAAATCCTGAAATTCATTGAATATTTGATCTTTATCTGTGTTTATCTGCGTCCATCTGCGTACCCTACGGGAAGCAAGCTACAATTATTTCATTTGGTATAACATTTCTTTATTCTGTGGTTAATTAAACAGAAGAAATTGCACAAACTTGTAAACCCACAGGAGTAGAAATAATCACAGATTCCACACCAAAAACTTGAGCAATATTATTTGAAGTTAACACATTTTCCGGCGTACCAACTTCCCAAATTTGACCCTGTTTTAATAAAGCAATCCGGGAACTGTAGCGGGCGGCTAAATTTAATTCATGTAAAACTGTAACTATAGTTAATTCTTGCTGCTGATTGAGATTTTTTAATAACTCTAATAATTGTAATTGATAATTTATATCTAAATAAGTAGTCGGTTCATCTAATAATAAAACCTTGGGTTCTTGTGCCAAAGCCAAAGCTAAAAAAGCCCGTTGTCTTTCACCACCAGAGAGTTCTTCCACTAAGCGATCGCTATAATTTTCCAGTTGGGTTTTTTTAATTGCTGCCTCAACCTTTTGCCAATCTTTAACAGTTAATTCCCATTGCCACCAAGGTTGATGGGGTGTTCTCCCTAAACTAACCAATTGCCTGACCGTTAAACCAACAGGAAGAGTTTGTTGTTGTGGTAAAAGTGCCAATTTTTGAGCAACTAAATTAGGAGGTTGGGAGTGAATCTCCTTACCATCTAATAATACCATTCCCTGCTGGGGAGATAGCAGACGACTAATTAATTTGAGTAAAGTAGATTTACCCGAACCATTAGCACCAACCAAACTTAACCATTCTCCAGTTTGCAAAGATAGATTAACATTTTGGATAATTGGTAAAGCTGAGTAACCACCTGTGAGATGTTGTAATTCTAGAGGCATTTTAGGAATTAAAAGTAGTTGATTGTTTAGAGTTTCAAATTCCTCAATTTTCCATTAGTCCGCGCAGGCGGACTTTGTTTGTTTAGCAGCGACTTCCAGTCGCTTCTTTTACAACTTACCCAAACTACCAGAACGGCGATAAAGCAACCAAATAAATAACGGTGAACCCAACAAAGCCGTCACCGAACCTACAGGTAGTTCTACTGCACCGAGTCGAGAAAGTAAATCTGCAAACATCAGCAACCAAGCACCAGCCAAGGCCGACAGAGGTAAAACAAAGCGATGATCTGTCCCGACAATGAGACGGACACCGTGAGGAACAAGCAAACCGACAAAACCAATCAAACCGCTAATACTGACAGCACCGGCAGCTAATAAAGTAGCAATACCGCCAATTAATAAACGCGATCGCCCTAAAGAAACACCTAAACCCACAGTTAAATCATCACCCAAAGCTAACACATTCAGCGATCGCGCTAACAAACATCCCCCTAGCAAAGCGACAATAATATAAGGTCCCGCCGTCGTCACCTCTTTCCATCCCCGACCATTCAAACTTCCCACCAACCAACTCAAAGCAATTTGCACCTGTCCATCTTCTGCTAATAACAATAATGTACTTTGGACAGAACCAAATAAAGCACTCACCGCCACACCGCCTAAAATCAACCGTTCAACAGAAATCCCTCCCCCAGCACGTCCCAAAAAAATTACTAAAGCCGAAGTCAAAATTGCCCCTACCCAGGCCGCCAAAGGAATCGCTAAAGGGAAAATCTGCAACACAATCATCAAAATTACAATCAATCCCGCACCCGCAGAGATACCCAAAATAAATGGATCTGCTAAACTGTTGCGTAACATTCCCTGCAAAAGTGCGCCAGACATTCCCAAGGCTGCACCCACAACCAAAGCCGCCACAATTCGAGGAAGTCGCAAATCCCACAAAATAGTTTGTTTTACCGGATCACCTTGGCGCAGTAATGCTTCGTAAAATTCCCCCAGATTCAAAGGAACTGCACCTTGAGAAAGGGATAGAAAAAAAGTTACTACCAAAGCAGTAATTAACAACAAAACAGCCCACAAAAAGCGATTCTTTAGAAACATTATTGGAATCTAATCCAAATAAACGAACCACAGAGGCACAGAGAACACAGAGTTATGAGATTTTGAGAGGTTTTTTGTATTAACACCTAAATTCATGCTTGGTTTCATCAACACTAAATTTTTATACTTCTTTAAAAAAAGGCTGAAAAGATTGTTTCAGCCTGGAAATTATATTTTAATTAAGTCAATTCTAACCAACCTTGATAACCAGTAACAATCCGGTTTCCATCTTTGAGAACATGAACTTCTATTTGATCACTAGCCCAACTAATTTGATCTGCAAATTCTGGATTTAAAACATGAACCCGTTGATTTGTGGAAGAAACAGGAGAAGTAGGAGAATTAATAGCCTGAGATTGAACAAAAGGCCCATCTACCAAGATATCTAATTGTTCTAATAATTCTTGAGATCCAGGAGGTGCAGATTCAGATTGTAATTGTTTTAGAGTAAAACCAGTAAAAGCCATCACATTTAAACCAGCAGCTTTGAGTTTACGGGCTAAAGTTGCTAATGCTGGCGCTTGCCAAAATGGTTCACCACCAGAAAAAGTTACACCAGTGTTGTGGGGATTGTTAAGAATATTTTCCGCTAGGGTATCAACGGAAATAAGTTGGTTAATCTCAAATGTCCAGGAGTCAGGATTGAAGCAACCAGGACAATCACGGGGACATCCTTGCACCCAAACTACAGCACGACAACCAGGCCCGTTAACTTCTGATTTATCGACATAACCCATGATGTTGAGATGTCCAGGGGGAATTTCCTCTACTGCCAATAATGGGCTAATTGACTTGGTTTCCATATTTTTAACTCCTTTTAACCTTTACCTGTTAATCGTTAATTTGACGCTGGTACAGAACCTACAGAGAATGTTTTCAGCTAGTGTCATCAGGTCTTCAGTGCTGATAGATTTGAAAATCTAACAACTATTCAGAACAGCACTCAACAGTAACTTTATCTCTAGATTCTAACTGACACTTAACAGATGAGGAGGGTAGGGAATGTTAAGTTGAATTTCAATCGGTTGCAGATTTTATGAAAAAATGGATGTAATCACCTTTATTTACCGTTTTCTAAGCAGAGAAGATCATTCAATTTTCATCAATCCCTGATATTTACAACGATATTGTTAAATTTTGATGAAGGTTATAATTTAAGTTTGTCTTTTTTACACAAATCTTTACATTCAACACTTCAACGTTTTAATTATATTAAACTAGCAGCGCCAAATGTCGCGTTAAACTTGCGGCACCAAATAGCTACAGATTTGTAGTCTTCTAATTTGATGTTGCTAGGGATAGAATATGTTTGGCTACCACTGTATTTTTTTAAGGGACTTAGAAAAAGATAATCTCCTTTCTCTAAAGGGTGGGCTGGTGGACGGGTTGAACCAATAACGTTATTGGAACGGTGTAAAACTACTACTAAATCTGGTCCTGATTCAGAAGTTTTAAAAGATGGATCAAATACTAAGGATGATTTACCATCTTTGGTAATTAAAGTAACTTTACCTGTAGTTGTGTGTTCCCCAGAAACAAATTTGCCAGATTTACTCAAATTAACATTGGCTGAGACTGCTGGTATTGCTTGAGTTGGGCTTTGACTGTTTGATGTGGGGATAGGTGTATTGCTGACAGTTGCTTCAGAGGAAGATTTTTCGTTACAACTAATCACCAGCAGAGAAAACAGACTCAGTATTAATAAATGTTTTCTGCACATAATTATTGATTCCTTGTAATAGCGATCGCTAACTGCACACACGAGTATAACTGATTTTCAGCCAAAATTGGGAATGTGTAATATATTATAGAAAGGTAATTTATACGCTTTATTAAAAAATATGTGGAAACAAACTCTTAATTCATGCTTAATTGCTGCTGTAGTTATTACAGTCCCTCAAGCGGCTTTGGCTGTACCAGAAAAAACCTATCAATTTTCTAACGGCTCGTCAATTATACAAGGAGTGGCAACTCCCAACCCAGATAACTCAAATAAAAATGTACAGTTGACAGAAATATCTGTGAAAAATACATTATTAACTGTGACTAAAACCAATGTTACGGGTGTAGACTGTTCTCAACCTTCCCGTGCCGGATTAATTGTTAGCACGTTTCAAAATAATGGTACACAAAGTTCTAATAGTTTTCCTAATTCAACGGTACATTTTAATAATACTAACCTTTATACGCCAATTATCTCGCAAATTTGTCAAAAATAGGTAAGTAGCTTGGAGATCCGTTGCTTTGGGAACTTCTAAAAAATAAATTATCTGGATTAACTAACCGCAGAGACAAGGCAGCGCGGTCTTGGAGGTTTCCCCCATGAGCGACTGCCGTCGCAGAGAACGCAGAGGAATGAGGGTTTGAGTGTTTTTTTATGGACTTTATGAGTTACCCATTGACAGAATCTATTAAATAAGCATTATCAATTCTGTCTCTTGTAGGGTGCGTCAGACCCCAATACTTGTCGGTTAAGCTAAAAACATTAAATCAGGTAGGTTGGGTTGACGTTAGGAAACCCAACATTTACGGGCTTTTGTTGGGTTGCGCTGTCGCTTAACTACAAATACTCTTAACCGAACAGTATTGAGTTAAAATGGAGTGTTTAGTTTTAGGTTTAGGTTATTTCCTGATTGGGGATGCTGAAAACTCAATTCTTTAGCGTGTAGATGTAATCGACTAGCAACAGCACTACAACCATAAAGTTTATCTCCTAAAATAGCTATTCCCAATCCTTCCGACGCATGAACTCGTAATTGATGGGTGCGTCCTGTGATAGGGGTAAACTCTACACGACTGTAGTTCCCTTCTTGTGCCATTAACCGGAAATGTGTTACACTAGGTTTGCCTTTTTCTATATTAATTTGTTGATAAGGACGATTTTCTGGATTTCCCCACAAAGGTAAATCAATTACACCATTGTTTGTGGTCAAAGAACCCGCAAGTAAGGCTTCATAAGTTTTCTGAATTTGCCTGTTTTGAAATTGTTGACTAAGATGGGAATAGGTAGAGAAATCCCGCGCCAATAAGAGAATACCAGAAGTTTCTTGATCTAGGCGATGCACAGCCCTAATTTCTTCCCCATACATCAGACGTAAACGACTAAGAACACTGTCTTGATTGTGGCTATAACGGCCAGGTACAGAAAGTAATCCTGGAGGTTTATTGACAGCAATTAACCATTCGTCTTGATAAATAATTGGTAAGCTGTTAATATCTGGTTTTAATCCTGATAACAGAAATCCCATCAACGGTTGACAGCGTTCAATACAAGCACCATAAAAATCTCCCTGAATTTTATCCCCAGAGGAATCACCCCACCAAAATTCAGCCATTGCTAGGGGTTTTAATTGGTTGCTTGCGGCATAGTGTAGCAGTTTGGGGGCGCAACAGTCTCCCGTGCCGGTGGGTGTACCTCCAGGTAATAATTGTTGTAATGATAGAGATTGTCCAGCAAAGTTGGTTAAACTATAAGCCGCGTGCATCTGTGCTTGTAGTTGTCGGGATAGTTGTTTACGCCGTTGTTTGAGTTCACTGATTCTTTGATCAGCGTCCGTTATTATCTGCTGGAGTGGCTGCAAAATTTGATTTTTAAGACGTTTGAGGTTGCGGCGTTCGATTCCCTCTTGACGGCTTTCTGCTTCCAGTTGTGCGAGGATTTCGGGGGTGAGATTTTCGCCAAGTTGTTGACGTTTTTGGTGTCGTTGGTTTTTGGTAGAGCGATCGCGCAGATTCATTTCTTCTAACTTTTGGGCAAATTCAGCGTACAATGTCAGATAATGCTGCCTTTCTGGGATTTGCTGCAAAGTGATGATTTCTTGTTTCATTGCTTCCAACTCAGTCAAAGTCCGAGTTTCTGCTAAAGCGACTTCCTCACGACCTGGGATAGGTGAAACCCAACCTTCAACGACGCTACGGCCATTTAAAAGACCGGAAAAAGCCTTAATTACCCGTTGTTCACCATTAGGTAATTCAACCAATAAAACACCATACATTTTTCCTTCACGTCCATAGATATCATCTTCCTGCAAACGTTGCATTAAACTATGGGCTATAGCTTCAACGAAGGGTGTACGCGGTAATTTCAGCAGTTCACGAGTTTGGGGAGAATAACCTTGATAGAAATAATTGGGTTCTGTGGAGGGAATGGGATAACTGAGGAAATCGGAAACTGGGTACAAAAATACCATATTTTAGTGGATGATGAAAGAGCAAAGCCTCTGCAAATGCTATATTTTGATTTTTACATTAACTTTATGGTAGTCCAACTAGAAACACCTACTTTAAATTCGACTCTCACCTTACCCTATGCAGTTGAGGGACTGATACAAGTTTTTACCAGTCCAAACCGCAACTTTTTTACAAGTGTGATGGCGCAATCACTGAGAATTGCGGGTCAAGGTACACCAGTGTTAATAGTACAGTTTCTCAAAGGTGGGATTAATCAAGGACAAAATCGACCCATGCAAATGGGACAACATCTAGATTGGATACGTTGTGATTTACCCCGATATATTGATACACCAGACTTAGACGAAGCGGAAAATCAAGCCTTACAGCAATTATGGCAGCACACCCAACAGATAGTATCCGCAGGTAAATATTCTCTAGTGGTTTTAGATGAATTAAGTTTAGCGATTAAATTTGGTTTAATTCCCGAAACTGAGGTTTTAGATTTCCTATCCAAACGTCCTCCCCACATAGATATCATTCTCACCGGTCCAGAGATGCCAAAATCGTTGTTAGATGTAGCAGACCAAATCACAGAAATTCGTCGCAGTCATCAACCATAAGGCTTAAATAAATTACCACTTCACGCTATCCTAGTAATTCTGTGGGAATTACCTGTTAATTTGTAATTAAATGATTAAAAACGATATCTGGATCACCGAAATGGCTCAAAAAGGCATGATTTCTCCTTTTGAGTCTAAGCAAATTCGTAATATTGAAGGTTTACCTGCAATTTCTTATGGTCTTAGCAGCTTTGGTTATGACATTAGATTATCACCAGTAGAGTTTCTAATTTTTAAGCATATTCCAGGTACAGTAGTTGATCCTAAACACTTTAATCCTGAGAACTTAGAACCAACAAAACTCCACAGAGATAACAATGGCACTTATTTCATCCTACCTGCACATTCTTATGGACTTGGGGTTGCACTGGAAAAATTAGAAATACCAGACAATATTACAGTAATTTGTATAGGAAAAAGCACTTATGCAAGATGCGGTATAATTGCTAATATAACTCCAGCCGAAGCTGCTTGGCGTGGTTACTTAACTTTAGAATTATCTAACGCCTCCAGTGCTGATTGTCGTATTTATGCTAGTGAAGGGATTGTACAGTTAATGTTTTTGGAAGGTGAACCCTGTGATATTAGTTATGAAACACGACGGGGAAAATATCAAGATCAGCTAGAGAAAGTAACTCCTGCTCGTATTTAGAGAAGTCAGGTTTGCCATAATACACTTAGATAATCATGCCAGAAGAAGAGCCAATCTCTGATCCCTTTTTGATACAGCTATTAGAACGCTATACTTTAGCAGAGGTGGCTGAGATTCATAAATACATCAACGAGTGGGATGCTGCTACTTATACAAGTGTTGCTCAGAGTATATTAGATCATGCTGCTAGAAAAGGAATTGACCCATTAAAATATCTCCGTAAAGCTTATAACTTTAATAAAAAAGGAGCAGTCAGAGTTCCAAAAACTGGATATCGTGGAGATGGTTCGGCAGTATATCGTAAAGGTAATGAATATCTGATTATCAGACCAGATAAATATGGCAGCGAAAAGATAGTTACTTATGGAGTTAACGATGACTGAAGCAATATTAAATCAGCAAGAAGTAACAAAAAGAAACATTATTGAATTATTGTCACAATTGACTAATACTTATCAAAATACCCGCAGGGAAAGAAAAGAAATTCTGACTGAGTTTTCCCCAGAGAATGAAGAGTTTTCCCTGTTAGAAGAAATTGAACTTTTCACAGTAAATTTAAGAGGTTATGCCAGTCAAATTGCAGCTACAGGTAAAATAGTTAATCAGGAAAACGTAATTTCTCAATTACAAGCAATGCGAGTTTTTAGTGTATCCCCAATTGGTAAATTTTACTTTAGTAGTAATGGCAAGTATGAACAGATAAAAAATTATATTAGGATGTTGGATTACTTGCGGTTATTATTGTTAGAATATTTGCAATCTTACTAAAATATAAAAATTACGCCTCAGATGCAAATAGGATGTGCAAATAATTTTGCATGACTACTTATAAAGCTCGTCAGGTTAAATATCAATATTAGTTAGAGGTTGTCACACTGGCTTCCGTATGTTCAAATAGTATGCACGTTTATATATTTGTAGTAATTCCAGTTGAGCCAAAACCATCAGTTCCCCTAGATGTATCAGTTAAGCTATCAACTTCTTCAATTTCAACACGAATTACTGGTGCAATAACCATCTGAGCAATTTTCATTCCTTTTGATATTTTAAAAGGTTTTTTTCCATGATTTATTAAAATTACACCTATTTCTCCTCGATAACCTTCGTCTATCGTACCTGGAGTATTTAAAACAGTAATTTGGTGTTTAAGAGCTAAACCACTTCTAGGACGAACTTGAGCTTCAGTTCCTGGAGGTAATTCTATTGATATACCTGTGTGAATTAATTTGCTTTCTCCAGCAAGAAGTTCTAGTTCTTCTATAGATATTAAGTCTAATCCAGCATCATTTGAATGTTCATATTTAGGAATTATTGCTGAATGGATAAGTTTAACTACTTTTAATTTCATCATATCTTTTGTTATGTCTGATTTGTTGGTTATATACTTCTCAAGGTTACAATTTGAGCTTTTGCTTAAAGGGGATATATTGATCTAAAAACCCAAGTTATAGCCTTATCAAGTATAGTTTATTGGTCTTGGTTTAATAATTTATTTGTTGTTAAAGTTATAATAACTACAATAATAGCTTCTATAGATTTCTCAATAGCATAAGTAGCTGGTTGATACCAATTATTGCTTTCTAGCTTTTTTTTATTAACTGATAGGATTGTGCTGGTAATTATGAGTAAAATTATAATGAAACTAAGTCCCCAATAAAACTTCCGTATTGAAAATTTTTTAATTTTGTTTTGACGACTTTGCCTTATTACTTGATAATCTTGACATTCTTCTAGTTTTGACAATAGTGCTTCTGTCTCGATCATGTAATCTTTATTAAGAGCATTCTCCTCGTCTGTTGTGAGTATTATACCCACTTTGCTAAGGATTTCTAGTCTGCCATGATTATTCCCGTGTTTATCTTTACTTGACTCTGAAGAAAGATATTGAAAAGCTAGGGTTACAAAGTGAGTTTCTTCTGGAATTAATTCAATTGGATCATTACTATGATTATGTACAGCTATCAAAGAAGGACCAATGTAATTAGGATCAAGAGTAGTACCAATATGACCAGTACCATGTGATACTTGAGTAACCCTGGAATGGTAAGTTCCCATTATTTTTTTTGACACCCAAATAGTTTCATTAGTTTCTATTAAAGCAGTATCTCCTGGCTCAATAATAATTTTTTTGTTTTGACTGTTATAAATTCTTTGCTTAGTTGATAAGCTCCAAGCAAATTCACTAGCTGTTAAGTTGTAATTTGCACCTTTAAGATTACCCTTATTATAAGGATATATATAAATGTTAATACCTAATTCTCGTTTAATATCTATATCACTTAATGTACTCATAATGTGTTAATTGGTATGTGAGTAGGTTAACAGAAAAATTTAAAGGTATGTCATTGCGTTCGCGGAGCGCGGCTTTAGCCATACGGAGCGTAACGGAGTGAAGCAATCGCAAGGGTTTTGAGTATTTTACATTTTGTTACATAGTTAGGTTTATTTGTGCTTACTTACTTAATTTTATTACTATATCATATAAATAATGGTACTATTAAACAGTAGCGTAAATATGTATACCTTTTACAAGGGTTTCAAATCACAGATTTTTCAGCAAATTTAATGGTGGGTTTATTTACGTTGTGCTGTACTAAGTAGGTTGGCATTAAAAATTGTCGTTATGAGAAGGGAACAGGGAACAGAGAAGAGGTTTTGAGCCAATTTTACTTTTCGTTACATATTTCTGTTTTTCCCGTCCACCTACTTAGTATTAAATCTTGACTATAGCTTTAATTTTATTAAACTTTTATCTTGTTCATAAATAAACTGTTCTTTCATTAAGAAAGCTATTTCCGCTTTTTGCAACTCTGCACCTAAATACAAAGCATGATCAACTTCTAAACCTGGACAATCTGCCGCTATTTGTCGATAGATTGAAGTTGCAGATTTACCTGAATAACAATTAACTACTTCTCCAGAACCAGGAGTTGTATGTTCTACAATAATGCTATCATCTTGAATATAAATAACAAAACTACCCGCAGGATCAAAATAGTTTCTTTTCTGACAAATTTTAGTATATTGAGATTTTATCGCATTTTCGGCATTTTCCCAACAATCATCATAAATATGGGCGCTTTGACTAATAGTAATTAATGAACCCATTTTCAAATTGTGATCAGAATTTTTAACTATAGAATCATAAATATATCGTTGCAAAGCTCGTAAACCCATCGCATTTGCTGGCCAAGCTGAAAACATATCATTACTGCGGAAAGTTGCTGTTAAAGATAATTCATTTTCAACAATTCGCACCCAAATATGATTTAGACAAGGTGGATTATCATTATTATCTTGACTAGCATCCCATAAAGACATTACCGCTCTAGCTGAATCAATATCAACTATTAATTTATCAATTACGTGCTGAATTTGATCTCGTCCAAACCAAGAACGTAAACGTTGACCATAGGTGTATTTCAACCCTTCCCGGTTGGGTGCATCATCTAAAATTTGCGAAACGTATTCCTCTAAAAAGCTTCTATCTATTGGTAAATAATTCGGTTCAGGAAAATAAAAATCATCAGGTTCGTCGGTGACAACTGCCATTAAATCTATTAATTCTTGCCATTTGCCATCATAACCAGTTGGTCTAATTGTTCCCGTTGTCTTAATTCTATGAATGATTTTTACCCAAGTTTCAGCAATGGTTTTACCTTCAATTCTGTGACCATAGCGTGTTCCCGGTAAAACTGTGGGTTCAATAATCGCTAAGGGAAATTCTAACGGTAGACCCCATGCTGGCAGTGCTTCCTGTTGGGCATAATATTTAATTTGCTCTACTGCTACGGGAATTGTTTTGGCTTCTTGAAATTCTATAGAATGACGCAATTTTTCTAGAGCGTTGATATCAATATCAATATCTATATAACCAGGAATAGCAGAATTAATTACCCAGGATTTACGCCCTGTATCACTTAAACTTTCTTCTACACCATTGCGAAAAAAATCTAACAAGCATTGACACGCACCTGCATTTTGATCTTCTTTGGTGGCGTTGAGAATGACTAAATAACGAACATGAGGATTTAATAATAAGTTGCGAATTAGTAAATTTATGCCTCTGGTGGGTGAGTATAACTGCCCAATTACAGCATACTCTAATGGTTGGAGGTGTTTTGAGAGGGCTTGTTTCACCGTCCACCCTGTAATTACTGCTGTTTGCCCATTTCCATAAATCAACTGGTTGGGTTTGTGCTGTGCTGCGTAACTAAATTGGGTGATTTGACCAGTTTGTATCATCTTTAACTCAAATAAAACCAAATAATATTATCATAATTATTTTAAAATAGCAACAAGTAGAGTTATAATATTTACAGGCTTTCTAAATTTAAAAAATTACAAAAAGATAATAAAGTAAATTATTTAGTCAATATGAGGTGCGTTACGCTGTCGCTAACACACCCTAGAAATTACTAATTTAAAAGCAACAAAAATCTCCAGGATTTTAGGATTTTCAGGATGTTATTGGATGATTTTCTGGTGGGGAATTGGTGATTTTTATTTGTCTGAATCAGGATAACCAGGATTTGAGGATTTACAGGATGTTATTGGATTCCAACGCCTAATTTTGAGAGTTGTTTTATTGTCTTTTTTACATTTCCTGAAGGTTTAGGCAAATGTTAATAAAGTGTTAGTGAATCCTGAAATTGTTTTTGGGTATAAGACTGTGAGGAATGATTACTAAAAAGGAAATTTTGATAAGCCATAGACATTTGTCTAGCTACTTCATCAATGGGAACGCTACCCATACTTGTACCCAAGCCAGGAATAGCAACTATATTAATCTGCTTTTGTAAACAATTACAGTATTGATTATGTTTACGAATTGCTAATAATGTTGACCAGATAGCTTGATAAACATGATCATTTCCAGCCATAGATATTGACATTCTCAAACTTGGAGCGTGAGCAAGAAACGGGTGTAAAGGATGATTTGTTTCGACAATTAAGGATGTACCTATCGGTTGATCTCCTAAATATTCTTCATGGATGCTTTTTTGTAATGAATTTACTACATCTTCTCCAAAAAAGTTGAGAATTGCTCCATCAATTTTATTAGCGGAATTTAAAGAACTAGCCGCAGTAACTACACAATCAAAGAAAGGCAAATCTTCAAAAGTACCATTGACTATTTGTACATTAGGTAAGCCTTCAAAATAATCGGCAAAGGTTCTACATAAAAAAGGTTTAGTGTCTAGTAAAATTATTTTTAATGGTATGTCATAACCCCAGGTGTGTGAGGTATTTATGCTGCTAATCTTAGCTTTGTAGTTTGATTTATCAATCAGTAGAAGTAAATGAGAATTGAGGATGGTAAAAATAGCATCAAGATTGAAAGTAATATCAGCTACTTTTTCTGCTGTTAAACCCTCATTTGTTTTAATTGTGAGGACTAATCTTTTGATTGTATGATAAATATACAAGAAGAATAATTTTAGTGCTTCGTCTGCAATAATCGGATAATGAAGTAATCTTAGACAATCTTCTAAAGGATATACAATTTCCATGATGCTAGTAAATCCTAGCATTCCTGCCATACCTTTGAGGCTAAAAGTAGCCCGAAACATGATATTTAATTCCTCCTTGTCATCAATTGTATTTTGTAAATTCACTAAACCTCTGTGAATTATGTTGAGATATTCTTGTGATTCTTCAACAAAGTAGCTGATGATTTTTTGGGATTGTTCTGGATTCATGGCTCTAAAACTTAGTAGGTAAGTATTGAGTATTACGATATTTAGGAAGGAGCAATTTTATAGAACTTCTAAGGGAATATACCTGCAAACTTGGCTTGATTTGCTCTTGGATTTAGATTACCCACTTCTAATTAAATTCATATCTTCAATAAAAAACAAAATAAAACCGCCTTGAATATGCTCAAAGACGGTTGGATAATTTATAATGTTTAGGAATTAATAATGTGTACCTGCTTTGCGATGATTAATAGCAGTTACAGCATCGGGTTTGAGCAATTTACCATTATCAACTGTTGCGTATATTACCCAATGATCGCCACATTCCATCCGTTCACTAACCAAGCATTCTAAGTATGCAGAGGCATCGGTGAGAACAGTACAACCGTTGTCGGCTTCTGCGGTTTGGAAGTTAGCAAATCGATCCTCTCCGGGGGCGAAATGCTTGCGGAAATGCTTCATGTATTCTGTGTGAACGCCTTCAGGGAGGATATTCAAGGCAAATTTTCCGCCGGGATACATGAGAGATTCTACTGCTCGATCTTTAGCGATCGCTACTGTAATTCCCGGTGGATTAAATGTAGCTTGCGAAACCCACGCCCCCAGCATACCTGTAGAAACATCTCCTTGTTTGGCGGTAACTACGCACACAGAACCAATAATCCGTCCCACTGCTTGTTCTACAGGAGTAGCAGATTGTTGAGGTACACGCACTTTTTTCGCCTTTTTCAAGCCTTG
Source organism: Cronbergia sp. UHCC 0137 (assembly GCF_034932285.1). NCBI lineage: Bacteria > Bacillati > Cyanobacteriota > Cyanophyceae > Nostocales > Nostocaceae > Cronbergia > Cronbergia sp. UHCC 0137. The sequence continues at coordinate 100,396 of NZ_JAYGHC010000007.1, read as the reverse complement.
TGCAAAATCTGTACCAAGTTCTTCACACAATTTGAGAGTCACTTCGTCAGGTTTAAATTTCACTTTCAAGGTGTCAAAACCAAAGCGATATCCAGCATCCCGCAGTTTACCTTCCACCATGTCTAAGGCTTCACCACTCCAACCGTAAGAACCAAATACCCCGGCTAATTTGCTATTGTCACCAGTAGAAAGGACAATACCCAAAGCAGTATGAATAGGAGTCGGTGCATGGCCTCCAATGGTGGGAGTACCAATAATAAAGGCATCCGCTTTTTCTAAATTGGTGCGGATTTCATCAGGTGGTGCAAATTCGCAATTAATAGACTGAACTGCAACCCCGCCTTTAGTTAAACCCAAAGCTATAGCCTGTGCTAAAATGGCAGTATTTCCATAAGCTGAAGCGTAAAGTAACGCCACAGATATTTCCCGGTTTTTTTCAGCATCACTCCACTGAGCATAAGCTTTTGTCAGTTCAATGACACCAGTACGCACTACGGGTCCATGACCAACAGCATACATTCTCACTTGTAAGTCGGAGATTTTTTCTAAGGCTGCATCTACATGGGTGGACTGGGAAGCCATTAAGCAATTAAAGTAGTAGCGTTGGTCTTCTTTTAAGCTTTCCCAATTTTCATCAAATATTTCATCGCTACAGATATGTGCGCCAAATAATTTATCTGTAAACAAAATTTGGGTTTGTTGGTCGTAGCTACATAACGCTTCTGGCCAACGAGGACTAGGAGTAGGTAAGAATTTTAAAACGTGACCTTTGCCTAAATCTAATGTTTCTTTACCGCGCATTACCAAAACTTTGATATCTTGGTCTAAAAAAGCTGCTCGTAAGTTAGCCGCAGCAGGTAAAGAACAAACAAAGGTGATTTGAGGTGCAAGTTCTAAAATCGCTTTTAGTGTGGGTACACGGTTAGGATTAAAATGACCAAGAATCACATAATCCAACTTTTTAAACTGGATTGTGTTTTTTAATGCTTCTAGGTAAATTGCTGTAAAGCCTTCGGCTGGAGGATCAATCAGTGCAGTTTTATCGGCTTCTATTAAATAGCAGTTGGAAGTAGTTCCTCTTAATCGTGCATATTCAATTTCAAACCGTAGACGTGACCAACTCCGCGCTCTGAGAACTTTTGTGTTAGTAGCAATAGGTAAAATTTGTACGTCCCGTGGTTTGGAATCGCTCATAGTTTTTTTTGGTGAAGAGAATACTTGAGAAAACCAATTTTTAGCCGATGTAAGAATGTCAGAAAAAGAATCTAGCGGTTTCATAGTTTCATATAAATTGTGAAATATCTGTTCATGGTGATGGGTGATGGGTGATTGGTGATTGGTAATTGGTGATTGGTAATTGTCCTGATTTTTGACATATTTTCAGAATTAACAACCTTTGTAGAGATGACATACCTTTAGAATTAACAACCCTTGTAGAGATGACATACCTTTAGAATTAACAACCTTTGTAGAGACGTTCCATGGAACGTCTCTACATTTCTTCTAGAAAACGTCTCTACATTCTTTCTAGAAGATGTCTAATGGATGGAAGTTTTTCTAATCACCAATCATCCTTAGTAGTAGTTACCTACTTTGCGATGACGCACTGCTGTAATTCCATCTGGTTTAGATACACGGCCATCTTCGACGATGCAGTATAAAATCCAGTGGTCACTACATTCCATGCTGCTGACTACTTCGCATTCCATGTATGCGAGGGCATCGGTGAGGATGGGAGAACCGTTTTTGGCGGTTTGGGTTTTTACACCAGCAAATCGGTCTGCACCGGGATGTAAACGCTTGAGGAAGTGCTTTTTCAGGTCTTGATAATTTCCTTCTTCCAGGACATTGAGGACAAAGCGATCGCCTATTTGTAGTAAGTTATCAATGGCGCGATCTTTGGCTACCGCAATGGTGAACCCTAAAGGCTGTAAACTGGCTTGTGTCACCCAAGAAGCGATCATTGCCCCGCTAACGCCGCTTTTTTTGGCTGTGACAATATACAAGCCGCTACTAATCCGTCCCAGGGCTTTTTCCATGTTCACGTCGAGGGACTTGATCTGCTTGATGTTGCGTTCTTTCATCAGCAATTGTCCCAAGTCTGTACCGGCTTCTGTACACAGTTGGTAGGTGGAATCGTTAGGAACTTCTTTAATCCGAATCGCTGGAAAGGCTTCTTTTACACCCAAGTCGATAAATTTCCGTCGCAAGGTATCAATGGGTTCATCGTCGCCACCGTAACATTCAAATAAACCTGCTACTTGTTTATTTTTGGTGACAGATAATAGTGAACTAATCCCTGCTTGGGCTACAGTGGAGGTGGTGGGGGGCATCCCAATGGCAATCCCAGAGGCTCTTCCGGCTATTTCTTGAATTTCTTGTAGTCCAGCAGTATTTAAGTCTACCAGTTCTACACCAACTCCGGTTTTTTGGATACCTTCAGAAATTGCGTGAACTAGGCGATCGCTATAACCATAATCGGAAACATAGAATAAACCAACTATAGTTTCGGCTTTGGTTTGTCTTTGACTCCAACTTTGATAACAGTCGGTTAAAACATCTAGGTTGTGATGTAATAAGGGTCCGTGTCCGTTAGCAATAATTTGGATTTTGCCTAAATCTCCCATTCTTTTCATTGCATTTAACAATGAACGCGCATTGGGTCCCATTAAGCAGTCGTAGTAAAAGCGGAAATCGGCTTCAATGGCTTCTAAATCTTCATCAAAGGTGCGATTGTCGCAAAAGTGCATCCCAAAAGCGTCGCAGGTGTAGAGAATTTGGGTTTTGCGATCAAAACTGAAAATGGTATCAGGCCAATGTAGGTTAGGTGCGCTGACAAATTCAATTTCATGTCCTTTACCAATATCTATGCGATCGCCACTTTTGACAATCCGCTTAGAAAAAGGATCATGTACCAAACCCTCTAAAAACTGAAGGGCTACTTTAGAAGCTAAAACAGTCGCTCTTGGTGCTAATTGTAATACATCTTCTACTAAGCCACTGTGGTCTGGTTCTGTGTGGCTAACAATGACGTAATCAATTGTTTTGGGGTTAACAAGACCTTTGAGAGTCTCTAAATACAGTTCACGAAACTTCTGATGTGAAGTGTCAATTAAAACAGTTTGTTCGCCCCTAATTAAATATGAATTATAGGTTGTGCCGTTTTGCAGTCCAAATTCTATATCAAAGCGATCGCGATCCCAATCAAGAGAGCGAATCGCCGTAGTGTTAGGAGCAATTTCTACAGTTTGTATAGTTAACCGATGCTGAACGTTCTCTGAGATCGCTACCATCATTCGTCTCCGAGCGCAAATAAACAGTGTTTTTTCCTGCCCCCATTCTCGCTTTTAATTTATTTTTAAGTTGTAATCAAAACGCTATTTTGTAAAATTCAACTTGTATCAAATATGGCTATTTTTCAGCATTATTTCTTACTCGAAAAATCTACCAGCTATATTGATATTTATTGACATAATTTAAAATCCCAAAAATATCATACATTATGTTTTATCTGTTTGAGAAAATATTTTTCTCGTTGTTAAAAAACATTACATCTAAGTTTGTATAATTTACATTGGGTAAAAATAGAGATATCATAAACAAATAAGCCGGATTAACGAACCACAGAGACACAGAGAACACAGAGGAATGAGGATTTGAGAGGTTTTTTGCGTTAGGTGGTTGAGTGTTTTTTGTTTGGAAGTCCCTCAAGGAAAAAATATACATTATGACAATTCTTAATGTCCGTAATTTATCACTGGTAGAAGTACAACGTCTGTTTGATTTTCAAGAGGAATATGCAGAATCTTTCACACCTTTATTATCTCTAAAACCACTTACAGAAACCGAACAACAAGAACTTACAGAAATACGAGACGACTTTCGGCATTACCTAACAGCAGGTAAGGTATCTGAAGGACAGGTGAAATTTCTGGTACTTGCACCATTAATGAGATTAGCTGGATTTTATCGCTATCCTATCGAGATAATTTTAGAAGAAAATATAGAAGAAATTGAAATTGAAGACGAAGATAAAATCATTAAAGGCAGATTAGACATTTTAGCTGTAACTAAAGCTAAAACCAACAAAGCTAATGCTCACTTTTGGATTCTTTTGATTGAATCTAAAAATAGTAGTATTGCACCATCAGTTGGCTTACCTCAATTACTAACTTATGCTTATCAAAGTTTAGAAAAACAAAATTCAGTGTGGGGATTAGTGACAAACGGACAATATTATCAATTTGTCCATATTCACCAAAAAGAATCACCAACTTACCAGATGATGCCATTATTAAACTTCATGGAAAGAGAACGTTCAACACAATTATTGCAAGTCCTCAAAGCAATTTGTCAGCTATAAAACTATTCCTCTGTGTTCTCTGTGCCTCTGTGGTTCGTTTATTCCGAGTCCTATTTATAACTCAACACCAAACCTTAATCACCCGACCAATAACTTCTTCACCAAACCAAGGAGTATTACTAGAAAGAGAAAAAAGATTTTCTCGATTAACTTGCCAAACTTCTTGAGGATCAAATAAAGTTAATTCAGCTTTTTCATCCACAGCGATCGCCCTCATACTTTGCTGCAAACACATCGCCGGTTGATTACTCAAAGCCCGCCATAATTCTAACGCAGTAAATTCTCCCGTTTCCACCAGATTTTGCCATAATAAAGGTAACGCCAACTCCAAGCCAATAGCCCCGGCTGGTGATTCTGCAAAAGCCTGGACTTTCTCTTCATAAGTGTACGGTGCATGATCAACAGCGATCGCGTCTATCACTCCCCCACGTACCCCCCCACGCAAAGCCGCCACATCACTGGGATTACCTAAAGGTGGGTTTAAATGCAACGCAGTATGATAACTCTTAACAGCTTTGGTATCAAGTAACAAGTGCATCCAAGTAGTGCTGGCGGTGATAGGTAAACCTTGGAACTTAGCCGTAGCAATCAATTCCACACTCCGGGCTGTAGACACCCGCATAATATGTACAGGTGTGCCAATGGTAGCAACCAATTCCAATAAAGCGGCAATAGCCGTAGTTTCCGCAATAGCTGGGACAGGGGGTAAACCCAAACGCAAAGCCTCCGCACCTTCCCGCATCACCCCATTAGCCATCAGTGAGCGATCGCATGGACAAAAAGCTACAGGTTTACCAAAGGGCTGGAAATATTCTAATACCCGTCGCAGCAAAGCCAAATTTTCCCAAGGTTGACCATCAGTAAAACCCGCAACCCCCGCAGCCGCTAAATCTGCTACTTCCACCAACTGCTTACCAGCTAAATCTAGGGTAATTGCCCCCCAGATGTGCAAGCTAGGTGAAGGTAAACCCCCTTCTAATGAACTTTTTCTCTGCAACTGTGCCACAACTGCCGGATTATCAATTGGTGGAGACGTATCTGGTAAAACACTCACTCTCGTAAATCCACCAGCAGCCGCAGCTTGTAAAAATGAATCAAGGGTTTCTCTTTCCTCAAAACCCGGTTCACCAGAATGACTATACAAATCCACCAATCCATTACCCAGAACCAATCCTCGACAATCTCGAATTACGGTATCAGGACTAAAATCAGCCAAATTGGGAGCGATCGCTTGAATATAACCATCAACAATTAATACATCAGCTACTTGATCAGTTCCTGAAACTGGGTCAACTACTCTTACTTTTTGTAATAATTCAGACATAAAAATTAAATATTAACAATTGATTTGAAATCATGATAATTATCATTACATTATACAACGAATTAATAATTCCTTAAATTCTCAAAGACGCTTGAGAAGTAATATCAAACTCTGTGCCTAAATTTTGTTAATAATTAAGGAGAAAATATTTGAGCTTGATAATTACCAGATTCTCCGCGAGAACTGCGTAATAAATTTACACCTACACCACCATAAGTTCCTGGAGGAAAATTAGTTTTAGTATATATCCATAATATTCCCCTTTGAACTTGTTCTAATTTCACACTTCTTGCTTGACTTGCGTTATTGTCAAAATTCACAAAATGCACTCTTGCCATATCGCGTAAACAAGATAACTGAAATCCAACACCATAAGCTGCATCTCCAGCAATTCCGTAATCGGGGCATTTGAGACTAATTGTTTTAGATTCAGCAAAATCAATTTTTACTTTTCCGATTCCTAGTTTAAAAGTAAACTCATCATTAACATTATTGATAACTGTATCTATTTTGATTGCTTGGTTGGGATTAAGTTTAGCCGTACTATGAAATACAGATGCTTCTTTGCTATTAAAGTATGTATAATTTTTGTAGTCTTTATCCACAACACCTGAATTAAAAGAAATACTTACAGTTCCCTCAAAGGTTAGATATGAATGTTGGGGAGATTTATTCAGAAATGAAAAAGTCACAATTGATTTATCGCGTCTACCATCTTTTTGTGAAGGGCATTTGCTAGTTATTTCAAAGTTTTGAAAATTAGAAGTTTGACCACAACGTAATTTTAGCTCTGTTGACTTAGAATATATTTGTTTTTCTGGATCAGTTTCAGTTATAGAATCGGTAGGAGTAGGAGTAGGAGAATTAGTATTCGTAGAATTAGATGATGGACTTTGAGGAGTATTAACTTCCTCGTCTTCCTCTGAAAAAGTTATGGAACAACCACTCAATACAATTGTAAAAATAATCAAATATAAGAGGTGTCTATGCCAACTTTTTGACTTAGAAGCAATTAACCTACTATAAAAATATTTCATTCTAATATCTGCCCACCAGTAAATTCTATTAGCTTCGATGCCTAAATGTTGAAGTTCAGCGAGAAACCACAATTTAGCTTAACTCACTATAGTGACACATCATATAATACTTATCGTTACAGGAATTAACCAGGATCTTTAAAAAATCTTAATTTTTAGTTACTATGCAGGTTAAGCCTATCAGTAATTTCCTCATGGTTCTCAACCAAAAATTAGATGAGTTTAGGAGTTACGCATTGACAGAATCTATTGCATAAGGATTATTATTTTATCTCTGGTAGGGTGCGTCAGACCCGATAATTAAGCAGACAACAGATTTTCTCTATCTGACGCACCGGACTAATATAGGATTCCTGAAACTCGTAGTCTCTCAAATACATTTTGAGGGATAAAGAGGAAATGAACCGCAAAGGACGCAAAGAGCGCGTAAAGCCTACGGCATAGCTCCGCTTACCGCGGTAGCGTCCCGGAGGGAAAGAAAGAAGAAAGAAGAAAGAAGATTTATTTACCCGTCAATTGGTTCTTGACAGACTATTAAGTAATTTCCCTATTCATCGCACATAAATCAGCCAAATCACAAATATCACAACTAGGAGAACGTGCCTTACACACAGCCCGACCGTGATAAATTAGGCTAATTGACCAATTTTCCCAGTCTGGTTGGGGTAATAATTTCATTAAGTCTTGCTCAATCGGGACTGGTTCAGTATATTTAGTTAAACCTAAACGTTGACTAAGGCGTTTAACATGAGTATCAACTGTCACCCCAGCATTAATACCATAGGCATGAGCCAAAACTACATTAGCAGTTTTTCTGGCGACACCAGGAAGTTTTAAAAGTTGTTCCATTTGGTTGGGAACTACTGAGTTAAATTCCCTGACTATCATCCGACAAGCGCCTTGGATATTCTTGGCTTTATTGCGATAAAATCCAGTGGAACGCACCAATTCTTCTAATTCTGTCAAATCAGCATTGGCTAAACTCTCAGCATCAGGAAACCGAGTAAATAATGCTGGTGTAACCTTATTCACTCGCTCATCAGTACATTGAGCGGAAAGAATAGTTGCCACCAGCAACTGCACAGGTGTTGAATAATCTAAAGAGCAGGTTGCATCTGGATAAAGCAGCTTTAGGCGTTTAAGAATTTCTGTAGCCCGTTGCTTTTTAGATAAAGATTTACGATTTACGCTCACTGCAACAATTTTTGCACCCATTCTAACTGGGAAGTTAATTCGGTGGTTTCTTTAACAATTAGAAAAATGCCTAATCCTAAGATTAGCACTAAACCAGTTTGCATTACACCTTCTTGAATCTTGGTAGGTAAAGGCTTGCCTAGTAAACCTTCAATTACTAAAAAAGCCAATTGTCCACCATCTAAAGCAGGTAAAGGCAAAATATTAATCACTGCTAGATTAATACTGATGATTGCGGCAAAGGATAATAAGTTAGCACTATTATCAGCAGCTAATTTCGCGCCAATTTTGACGATATTAACTGGACCAGAAACTTGTCCCACTGTTTGTCCAAAATTAGTTACTAACTGGCCAAAACCTTGGAGTGTGCCGACGAATAACTGCTGAAAGCGATTAGCTGCAAGGCTAAAAATCTCTCCAGTATTTTGGGGACGACGATAAACTGCTTTTCCATTGGGTCCAAGTTCAATCCCTACTACACCTTTGCCGTCAGCACCGAGTTTTGGTGTTAATTTCAGGGATAATTCTTGGTTTTGATGTTGGAGTTTGAGACTAATTGGTTGATTTGGGTTATTTTGGATTTCTTTGGTCAGCAATGAGGTAGAATTTTTGTTTGCAGGTAGTTCCTGACCATTTATAGCCAGAATAATGTCTCCTTCTCTAATTCCGGCTTGGTAAGCTACTGATTGTTCGTTAACTGGTTTGACGATTACACCAGGTTGATATTGAAATGATTCTGGTACACCAACGATACCCAATTGTAGAGCTAGAACTAAATAAGCAAAGATTAAGTTGGCGATTACTCCGGCGCTGATAACGATCGCTCGATCTAAAATCGGACGGTTACGCAGTAAATTGGGATCATTGGGCGGAATTTCGCTATCTGGATCATCATCAGGAAAGCCGACAAAGCCACCCAAGGGAAAGGCACGGATAGCATATTCTGTTTGTGATCCTTGATATTTCCAAATTACTGGTCCAAAACCCAAGGAAAATCGGTTAACGTAAATCCCTTGAGAACGTGCGGCGATAAAATGCCCAAACTCATGCACTAAGATCAAAATAGCCAAAACTGCGATCGCTGCTAAAACTGACATAAAGCAAAAATATTCACATATTCACACATATACTTTTATTGTAGTTCGGGAATGGGCTGATAAACTATTGCAATATCTG
>NZ_JAYGHC010000007.1:60582-90842 GCF_034932285.1 Cronbergia sp. UHCC 0137 | reverse complement strand
TTCTGCCTCCTGCCTCCTGCCTTCTGCCTTCTGCCTCCTGACTCCTGACTCCTGACTTTATTTCTTCGGTAATTCTTTACCAAACAATGTCCGGTACATTAACCGATAAATATCTGTATTATCTATTGTACCATTGAGACGTTGAGCATTTAGTCCGTGGGCTTTAGATACTATTGCTCCAGCATTATCACCGAAACCAGACCATGATATGGCAAATGGAAAGCGTTGACCTTGTTTGTTGGGTGCAGAAACAAAGGGTAAACTGCTAGTTCCCTCTTTTCCATCCCAAGGTGCGCCATTTTTACCTGTTGCTGGTAAAGGTTGATCTAAAGGAAATTCTCTTTCTGTTGCTCCTACTAATTCTAACCCGCCAGCGTCACTATCAGCCGCAGTCAGTAACAATGTTTTGGGGTTTTTCTCTATAAACTTCATCGCTACCCCAATGGCATCGTCAGCACGTTTTAAGGCTGTTAAACAACCGATCGCATTATTATAGTTACAGAAGTTATCGCTTCCCTCTTCTTCTAAGACTATCAAGAAGTTTTTACGCTTTTGGGACAATATCTTTAATGTTACATCCAATTGTTCGGCGACTGTGGGCGCGGTGGCAACGTATAGGGGTAAACTTTGCTTTTTCAGGTTTTCTTCGGTGTCGTCGTTGTAGGTGTCGTCAGCCGCAAAAATTCCTAAAACTTTTTTGGTGGTGGCTGGTAGTTTGAGTAGTTCGTCACGGTTGTAAACGACGGTATAACCTTTCTTTTTAGCCAATTCTACTAAATTTAACCCATCGGTGCGTTGACTTTGGGATTGGGTGGCGTGTCTTCCGGCTGTTCCTTTGGGAAGATACCAAACTTCTCCTCCTCCTAAAATTATATCTGCACCAGATTCTACTATCTGTTTGGTGATGTCTGCAAAGTTGCCACGGTTGGCTGATTTGGCTAGAAATGCACCTGTTCCTGGTTCGGGGATGATGCCTGAGTTAATGATAGCTGTTGATTTACCAAGAGCGATCGCTTCTTCCATAATTGTCTGAGGTTTCCCAGATAGCGCTACCAATGGTTTACCGTTTTCATCCAATCCGAAGGAATTAGCATTTACTTTTATTCCTATTGCGTGGGTAACAGCACCACCATTGGAGGTTGCGGAAAGTTGATTTTTCATGTGTCCCAGGTAAACTGCCAGATTTGACATTTTATCCCAATTCAGTCTATTATCTGGACCTTGAAACAGTATCCTTGTTGCCCCCCAATGGGCTGCACTTGTACCGTCTGGATGAATGAAGATGACGTTACCTTGGCCAGAACCTCTGCTGGCTAACATTTGGGGTGTGTAGCTCAGGAAAATTACTAAAGATAAGACTATCAAACCGATAATGATTTTGGGCGATCGCTGTAACATTGCTTTACTTTAAATTTTATTACGTCAATATTTACATCACTGAGATTAAAGTTAGAACAACTTAAAGGTTAAGAAAACAAAATTCTGACGCTGCATTAGTTTTGACTTTTGACTTTCGCTTGGCGGTACTACCCTTTTCTTTCCGAACCAGAAAAACCAGGAAAATTAGATGTTTTGAAAGGACTGCTAGAAATAGCTTGTACAGGACAGGTGGGGATACATTGTTCACAGACAATACAGCGCGATCGCGTGAATGTCAGTTTATATGTTTCTGGATTCAAGGTCAAGGCTTCCGTTGGACAAACCCCAGTACACAACCCACAATCAACACATACATCCTCGTCAATTGTAATTTCACCTAAATTATTAGATACATTAATATTTTGCGATCGCATCCATTCAATTGCTGCACTGACCTGATCAATATCTCCCAATAGTTCCACCACCAATTGACCAACTTGATTAGGGGCAACTTGAGCGCGGATAATATTAGCAGCAACATTAAAATCCTTAGCCAGTCGGTAAGTGACAGGCATTTGAATTGCACGTTTGGGAAAGGTTAAGGTAACTCGTTTTTTCACTATCTTAGGAGGGAACAGGGAACAGGGAACGGGTAACGGGTAACGGGTAACGGGTAACAGGGAACAGGGAACAGGGAACACAACGACAATTTTTAACGCCCACCTACTTAGAACTTGCTTAATAAACCTAAAACTGAGATATGTCAAGAATTTGAAGGTTAAAAGGGTGAATCAGGTGCAAGGAATAAGGGTTAAAACTACCAAAAATCTATCACTTGACCAGATTCAAGACTATCTTCTCTTCTTCTAATTCTTCCTTCTGACTCCTGACTCCTGACTCCTGACTCCTAGCCCTAACCAAAAGACTTTTCCAGCAAGCCCTACTTACCATCCTATTTTAAAATCTAGCTTATTGCGGCTATTCTCAGGACGCAGATTGTGTAACAATAAGCCGAACGCCTACAATAATATCTATAGATCGTGCAAGATACTGAATCTATTAACGACCTTGCAGCTGCATTACAACAGCCCTCGGATTTATCCTTTGAACTGCCTGATCCAAATGATGAACAGATTTTAGAGTCTGATTTTTTAGAACAGCTAGATGTGGCTTGGCAGGTGTGCGATCGCTTTGATTTGCAAACCGAAATCTGGCGGGGGCGGATTTTACGATCAATCCGAGACAGGGAGAAAAAAGGCGGTGACGGCAGAGGTACCGGTTTTCTCAAATGGCTCAAGGAACGGGAAATTAGTAAAAGTCAAGCTTATGGTTGGATTCAATTAGCCAACAGTGCGGACACTTTGATCGATGATGGCAAACTAGCCCCCGAATCGGTAAGTAATTTTAGCAAACGGGCATTTGTCGAAACAGCTAAATCGTCCCCAGAAGTTCAACAGATGGTGAGTGAAGCAGCCCAAAAGGGCGATCGCATCACCAGGCGCGAAGTCCGTCAACTCTCCGATGAATGGACAGCCATGTCTTCAGATTTATTACCTGAAGAAGTCAGAGCAAAAGCCGCAGATAACAGCCTTCCACCGCGCTACATTGCCCCTCTGGTGAAGGAAATGGAGAAACTGCCAGAAATGCACCAAAAGGTCTTACAAAAGGAAATAGCGGCTAATCCTGATGTAGATACTTTAAAACAAGCTACTTCTGAGGCTCGTCAGTTGGCAAAATATTTGCAATCAGCGGCTCAAGTTCAGGCATTAATTAAGGAAGAAGTGGATATTGAAACGGCTTTAGAAGAAGCGCAACGTATTGGCTGTTTGAGTATTGCGGCTGATTTGGTCAATCAAGCATCTCAAATCGAGCAGACCATTGGTAAATTGTATATGACCTGGAAACGCATTGGTAATTTAGCTGATCGATTGTATGTAGATACTGGTGCGAGTACACCCCATTTGCGATCGCTCCTCACCTGTATAGAACCCCTTGGTGGCGAAATCATGGAACTCCAACTTAGTGGCGCAACTGAACACACAGTGCGTCTACAAATTCAAGAAACTTCATAGTAAATTGTGAATTGTGAATTGGTAATTGGTATCTCCAATGTAGAGACGTTCCATGGAACGTCTCTACAAAAATACACCTACAACAGTGATTAATTCTGCTGAAATTTTTTGGATACCCAACTACTAATCCCACTGACAAGCGCCCCACCCATGAGGATGCCAATGGCTGGGTTAAATAAGGGTATCCAGAGTTTATGCCACAAATCTAAGCCCAAGTTGATTCCTGAAGCATTACCAATAACTGCTACTGCAAACCAGCCAAAACCTAATAAAACTAAGAATACGTCAGCAACTAAAATCAAATTTAGCCAATTTAATAGTTTTTCTTTCATAATTTTGTCAATTTCTCAGATTACTCATAAAATACCCAGATCCCCGACTTCTCAAACAAATCGGAGATTACAGCAGATTGCAGATCAATGAGGTACAGAATTTAAATTGAACCCTATACACAAAGCCAGTTTTTCTCCTGACTCCTGCTGTATCTCCTGAGTATTTTACATTTACTAATTACAAATTATTCTTCAAATAGCCATTTCTTAACTTTGATTAAACTTTGCCAATCAGGTTTTCTAGTTAAACCATCTTCAATGCTATTTTTAACTTCATCTTGCCATTCTTCATTGACAAAAATTAGCTGTTGTGCTATGTCGATGTGTTGACGTAGACCTTTTTGTCCTGTTTCTAACATAGCCAAGGCCAGATTAATTCTAGCTTGGGGGTCTTGGGGATTTAATTTAACAGCTTTATTGGCGGCTGTGTAAGCTAGTTTGCCTTGATTATCTAGGAGGTATAACCAAGCCAGACAAACCCAGGCTGAACTGCTTCTAGGAGAGCGATCGCACACTTGTTTAAATACAGGAATAAGCGATGATACCGATTCCCCAGCTTTATAGCGTTCTAAACCCGTATCAAACAGGTCTTCAATTGTTTGAGTCATTGATCATTAATCATTTATCATTAATTATTAGTCAGTTGAGTAGAGCAACTGACCATTGATAATATTACACTCCGAAAGATTTGCCGCAACCGCAGGTTTGAGCAGCATTGGGGTTAGTAAATTGGAATCCCCCACCGATCATGGCATTGCTGTAATCGAGCATTAAGCCATAGAGGTATAATAGACTTTTGCGATCGCACACAATTTTGAAGCCGTCATAATCAAAAACTTCATCCTGTGGGGTGATCTTGCTTGTGTCTTCAAAATCCATCATGTAAGACATCCCAGAACAACCGCCCTGGCGTACTCCCACCCGTAAACATAAATCCTTGCCCTGTGTGCTTTGAAGAGATTTAACCTGGTGCAAAGCCGCTTCAGACAATAAAATTCCGCGCTGTTGAGCCTGAGTCGCTTGTGTCATTTGCTTTTCAACTCCTTAACTGGTCTAACTATTAACCTTTACAGCGTTTTAATGCCTCCGGGTTAATCTTAATGTTTTTGTATTTATTTTAGCAACATTCATCAGAAATTGGTAATTGGTAATGGGTAATGGGTAATGGGTGATTCATTTCTTCCCCTGCCTCCCCTGCCTCCCCTGCTCCCCCTGCTCCCCCTGCTCCCCCTGCTCCCCCTGCTCCCCCTGCTTCCCCTACTTCCCCTGCCCCCTGCCCCCTGCCCCCTGCTCCCCCTGCCCCCTGCCCCCTGCCCCCTGCCCCCTGCCTCCTTTTCACATACCAAATTGTAAAGACTCTGTTAAAAGCGGCCAAAGATTTTTATTCTAGAATTGAGAGACTCGGTGTATTTAGAGATTAGATACATTTGAGTAAAAATTTCGGTCATTCCCGAACGTTTACTTCTAAAATAGCTTCCTTTGATTAATTTAATGTATGACAAGTTTTAATCGCTCTACCAGCCGTCGGTTGAATAAATTAACCCAAATTCCTTCTATATGGGAGGGCGATCGCCGTCCGCTATCATCTTCATCACAAAATCAACACCAAGATAAAGAAGGTCAAGGAGACTGTATTTTGTGGGTAGATGGTTCTCAGGGTTTAGTGCTGGGGATGGATATGGTATCTCCAGATGTAGGGCCAGAGGCGATCGTTCGTACCCTAATGCGAGCAATGGAAAGCCCACAAAGTCCTGCTAAACCTGCTAGACCTCAAAGAATTGTGGTACGAGACCGAGAAATTCAATTTTATTTGCGGGGTGTACTGCAAGATCTAGACATTACTATCGACTACACCCCAGAGTTACCATTGATTGATGAACTATTTCGCTCTTTTGCTGAGGTCATAGATAGCCAAATTCCTGACTTACCTCCACAATATGCCCAAATTCTACACAATAAGGCTTTGGCAATTTGGGAAGCAGCACCTTGGGAATTTTTGGAAGAACAGCAAATCTTGTCTATAGAAATTAATAAGTGGGATATAGGTACACTCTATGCTTCAGTCATGGGAATGCTGGGGATAGAATACGGAATTTTGCTATACCGTTCAGAAGAGTCTCTCAAGCGGTTTCGTGAATCGGTTTTAAGAGAAGAGGAATCAATGCAAGATTTAGAAGAAGCTTTCCTGAAACAAGATTGCTTGTTCCTCACTTTTGAATCGGCCGAAGATATCAACGAAGACGAAGTGGAAGATTTAGCAGATTTAACTTTATCAGAAATTGAACCTACTTTCGGCAATATTCACCCGTTAGAAGGATTACGTTCTGTTTTGTATGAAGAAGAAGCATTGATCGCTTTGGTATCTATTGAAAGCTTACTACGCTTTATCCATGACCACCAACAACAGTTGGATGAAGAAGATTTTCCCAATCTGAGCGATCGCTATCGAATTGCTTTACCAAACCCAGATGAAAATAATACATCTGTTTCTGTTACTGTTTCTACTATGCCGCAGTTAGCAGCAGAATTAGAACAAATGGTAGATTTTGAAGAAGAAGATGATGATGATTTTAGTTCCTCTGTCTTAGATTCCTTACGAGATGACTTAATTCCCGAAGATTCCTTCCTCAGTTTGGGTGTAATTCCTTGGGAATTGTTAGACTATTTACGCCAAGAAATTACCTATCAAAGAATCGGTGAAATTAAGCCTGTGGGTGATGGATTCCCGGTGGTTTTAGTTCAAACTTCCCGTCCCAAAGCTAAAACTGTGATTGAAAGAATTGAAGAAACTGGTGGTTTAAAAGCAATTTGCTTTAATCCTGGTACTGATTCATTTAATGGTAATTGCTATGATTTAGGTTTATTACAAACACAGAATGATGAATTGTTCTTGTTTGGGGAATTTTTAGATGATGATCCGGTTCATATTGATGCTAGAAAAAAATGGAATCAGCGATGTAAACAAACCAAGGGTTATTGCGGTTTAATTATTGCTAAGGGACTAACAGGCGCTTCTCGCGGTAATCCTCAATTAAAAGATATGATGGCTGTATTTGAAGCGCGATCGCTCTACCCCAAGGATTTAGGATTGGGTACTCTCCAATTAACACGAACAACCTAAACTAAGCAATTAGTCATTCTTTTGATTCTCGATGTATTGCTTAATAATTAAAATAGGCACACCACCAACATTTGAAACAAAATAGCTATTTGTCCAAAGTGTTGGCAGCCTACTTTTTAGCCTAGAAAACTCATGTATCGAATTAATTTTGCAATTCCAAACGGAGGATCTACTGCGACTAATATTATGTACATGATCTGGCATTATAGCAACCGCCAAGGTGATTAGGACATCAATTGTTGTAAGCCATTGATGAAACTCTTTTCACAACAGGCAGGGTTTTAATTCTATGCTCCTGACTCCTGACTCCTGCTATACTCCATCTCGCTTTTTGCTTAGAATTATGCTGAAGCCAATGAAGCCATCCAACCTAAAATAAAAGCAGGAATAACGCCAAAAAGAACACTCAAACCTACAGGAATCCCTAGACCGACCCCAAATAAAGTAATCACAGAACTAAAGGCAATGTTACTTAAATAAATAACTAAAAGAAATCCTAACTGTCGATTTGATAACACAATAGGCGTTTTCTTCCACAATAATGCTGCCATTGTCATAAATATGACCCCAGTTGCAATCCAACCAAAGAAGTTTCGGTAAGGTGTACCAAAAAAGGAGCCGGTTTGCCCAAATTGCCAGAAGGGATAAATGCTTTGGCTCATTGCTGGATCAAGAGTAAAATCCCAAGATGTTAGGAGTATTGCCCCAATGAAAACACTCAAAATTGGGCATAAAAAAGCAGTAAAAGTTCCCGGTTTAATAGTTGCATCAATGGCTGCACGAGCCAGCAAATAACAGGTGAACCCCATATAAAACCAGGAAAGGGGAATGGTGAAGGGAACAAGTCCTGCCACTTTATAACCCAAACCGCTTAAATAGCCATATTCACCAAAAGGGAAACCAGTGCTAGTGCCTAGTAATTCACTCCCCAACGATAAAACAATAGCCGGGATCATAAAAGACAGCCATTGCTGTAGTCCCATTGTTCTATAGGCAAAAATTGCTACGGCTACTGTCCCTAAGAGGATGTTGATTGCTCCACCCGCAGACATTGATAGGGCAAAACTATTTTGCCCAAATGTTCCCAAATCCGCAAGTAATTCTGGATGGGGTAGGATGATCAGTAACCCCACTAATCCAAAAATAAATGTACCAATATGACTGGCAAGGAAAAAATTCTGTAAATTAACAAGTTGCTTCATAAGAAACTCTAACCGTATCGAAGTCCCAAAGTATTTTAGCTGGAAAGAGGCCGTATCCTTCTTGAAGACAAGGATCAAGCTGACAAAACTATTTAGATCAGCATTGATTATTGAACCATTACTTCACTGATACAAGCTAGGTTCAATAGTCGATTTCTCTTGCGTGATTGTGCTATAATAACACTCAAAGATTAAATTTTATAACAATAATGAACAAAAAAGTGAAAATAGCTTATTTATTACAAGAGTATAAAGATTGATTGGGGTTAGGAGTCAGGAGTCAGGAGTCAGGAGTCAGGAGAATAGAAGAATAGAAGAATAGTATTAAATCTGGTCAATTGATAGGTTTTTGCTAGTTTCAACGCATTGTCCACGATATGCGGATTTTGGTGGGCATTGCCCAACGGGAGAAAAACAGATGGCTGGTAAATTAATTGTCTTTGAAGGGGTGGAAGGCTGTGGTAAAACTACCCAAATGCAACTGTGTAGTCAATGGTTGGAAAGTCTTGGTGTATCTTTAATTGTGACTCGTGAACCAGGGGGGACGGAGTTAGGTTGTGATTTACGTCGGCTGTTGTTAGAAAAATCAGCGAATAAGCCAGTAGGGGAAGTGACAGAATTGTTATTGTATGCTGCTGATAGGGCGCAACATATAGAACAAGAACTAAAACCCAATTTGGCGATAGGAAAATTTATATTGTGCGATCGCTATACTGATTCTACTATTGCTTATCAAGGTTACGGTCGGGGCTTGAGTATAAGTATTATTAATCAGTTAAATTATATTGCCACTGGTGGGTTAGAAAGTGATTTGACAATCTGGTTAGATGTAGATCCAGAAGAGGGATTAGCCCGTAAATGTCAAGGGGAAGCCGCACTAGACCGCATTGAACAGGAAACGATCGCTTTTCATCGTCTTGTGCAGCAAGGATATAGTGAGTTAGCTAAGTTTTACAACTCTCGCATTGTTCGCGTCGATGGTAGTTTGAGTCAAGAGGTTGTACAAAATAACATACAACAAATTTTGAGCGATCGCTTTTTTAGTTAGTGATGTTTTCGCCATTAATCGGACAAAAACACGCCATAGAATTACTCACCCAAGCTGTTAAACAAAACCGAGTTCCACCAGCTTATCTGTTTGTCGGGGCTGAAGGTGTGGGAAGGAGTTTAGCTGCTAGATGTTTTATTGAATTACTCTTTTCTGTTTCAGTTGAACCCCAGGAAATTCCTATTTTACACAACCGTATCCGTCAAGGTAATCACCCGGCTTTATTGTGGGTACAACCTACTTACCAATACCAAGGACAAAGACTTACAGCCACAGAAGCAGCGGAAAAAGGAGTTAAACGCAAAGCACCACCAGTTATTCGTCTGGAACAAATTCGAGAAATTACTCAGTTTCTTTCCCGTCCACCCTTGGAAGCCCCCAGAAATGTGGTAGTGCTAGAACAAGCGGAAACTATGGCTGAAGCAGCGGCCAACGCTTTACTAAAAACTTTGGAAGAACCGGGACAAGCGACGTTAATTTTGATTGCACCTGCACCAGAATCGGTTTTACCAACTTTAGTTTCACGGTGTCAACGTATTCCATTTTACCGTTTAGATGCTGCCTCTCTTGCTCAAGTCTTGACAAAAACTGGTCATGGGGAAATTTTGCAACATCCCCAAGTGTTAAATATCGCATCTGGTAGTCCAGGGAGTGCGATCGCTTCTTACCAGCAACTACAAACCATCGACAATAGTTTACTACAACAAGCCACAAAAATCCCTACTTCTTACCGCAACGCCTTAGAATTAGCCGAAAAAATTAATAAAAATTTAGATACAGAAGCGCAATTATGGTTAATTGATTATCTCCAACAATCTTACTGGCAGCAATTTAAGCAACCAAAAATCATTGAACAGTTAGAAAAAACTCGTAAAAATCTACTTTCTTATGCTCAACCGCGTTTAGTTTGGGAATGTACATTTTTAGCATTATTTAGGATTTGCTGATAGTGTAAAAGTTTTGGGCGACTAGAAGTCGCTACTACACAGGCCAAGTCCACCTCCGTGGACTAATGAAAAATCAAGGGTTTGAAACCCACGGAGGTGGCCTTCCCTACGGGAAGCCGCTGCGCGTCATGTCTTTGTAGCCGCGACTTCTAGTCGCCAAGGCTAGTCGCCAGGGCTTTTAAAATTTAACTTCCCAGCAAGTATAAACTGAGTAATGTTCCACTATTCCAAAGACTGTGGAGTAAAATCGGGGCTAAGAGGTTGCGCGATCGCGTATAAACGACCCCTAAAACCATCCCCAAGGCACTGAGAGGCAGAATTTCTGATAGGCTGAGGTGAGCAGCAGCAAATAAGATACTACTAGCTAGAATCGCTGCCCATACAGGTACATAACGGGTGAGGGAGGGTAATAAAAAGCCACGAAATAGCACTTCTTCAAAGAATGGGGCTGCGATCGCTGCTGTAAAGAAAAATATCCCTAACGCTATCCCATCTTTGCTTTCTAACGCCAATTGTAACAGAGGATTACTGCCGCCTTGCCCTTGCCATAATTGTTGATTAATCAATGACACTATCACCACAATTGGTAAAGCTGTGCAGTAGCCCCCCAATCCCCACCAAAACCAATTACCTTGAATGTTGAAGCGAAACCAGTTTTCTGGTAGGGGAAAAAATCTTTTAATCGAGAAATACAACACCGACAGCGCCCCCGATGCCACTAACACGTAACTCACCAAAACATAAAAAGCTTCAGAACGGGCATTACCTGCGAGATGGGGGATTGGTAAAATGCTTAACAAAGTAGGTATAAATAGTTGTCCCATCAGGAAAAATCCCAGGACAAAAACCTGTAAAATTGTTTCAACATTCCAAGGGGTTGACCAACGCTGATCATCATTTTGAGCCAACACAGAATCTTTCCCTTTAACCAAACGCTGACCCAGTAGAAAAAACAGCAGTAACGCCCCAATAAAAGCCGTCAAGGTGGGTATTGTGCCAATTATGGTTAATTTGAACACTGCTTCAGTGGCGGCTTGTTGTTGTGCATCTTGAACCGCTAACAGAGCATCTGGACGTTGTTGGAGTTGGTATAATTCAATTAAAGCAGTGGAACGAAACCAACCGTTTAAATTCTTTTGAATCAGTTGTTCAGCATTGGGTAGCAGTTTAGGGGGATTATTCCACAATCCACTCAGCACAATAGCAGTTTTCTCTAATTCAGTAACTTGTTGCTTTTGTAATTGACTCCAAGTTTTCAGCGCCTTATCTGTCTGTCCTTGTTTTGCTTGTAAAATTCCCAGTTGCAAATCTAATTCATCCAACAATTTTTCTAGCTTGCTGATAGATTTTTGTAACTGTTTTTCCTTAATTACTTCAGAGGTTTGAATATTGGGTAGGGGTTTGGGAGGTGTGGGTACAGTCACATCTAGGGATGTTTGGGGTGGGTAAAGCTGACGCTGTTTTGTTAATTCTGCTTTGGCTTTATCCAAATTAGTCTGTACCGACTGACGTGCCTCTAGATACTGTTTGGTGGCATTATCTAAGGGATCTTCACCTATTATCGCTGCTTGAATTAACTTTAAATTTTCGTCGTTGCTTTGTTCTGGTTGCCAAGCTTGAGCTTGTAGCACAATATTGGTTTGATACAGTTCCAAACTACTTTGAAATTGTGGTTTTTGCCAACTACCAAATAAGGACAATCCAGATAATAGAATTGCTAACAGTGTCAATCCAAATAGAAGCAACCGCTTAATTGTCATAAGATAACTCGAAGGGAACAGGGAACAGGGAACAACTCAAGTTGCTAGTTATTAATTTTTCGGATATTTTCTAATCTGTAGGGTGCGTCAGACAGAACAATTTAGGCTAAAATCACTAATTTTAAGTTTCTGACGCACCGTACTTCATCTAACTAGCAACTTACGTGAATAGGGAATAGGGAGATTTTACTTTTTGTTACATAATTTCCGTATTTCTCAGTCCAGGTACTTAAACCGTGCGTAAGTTCTGCAAGTAACCGAGATAGGGGTTGAGGAACATTCCCCCCTTTCCTCTATTCAGCATTGAGGATTTTTGGTACTCTAAAAAAGTCGCCTTCCTGTTGTGGTGCATTGCTGAGAATAGCTTCTCGTTCAGGATAGGGTTGGAGTATATCTTCTCTGGTTACGTTGCTGACATCAATTGCCCTTGTAGTTGGGGCAACATTACTGACATCAAGCTCACTCAGTTGTTCGACATATTCGAGAATACTACCCAATTGGGTGGTAAATTGCTCCTCTTCTGCTGGTGTTAATTCTAAACGAGCGAGATTGGCAACTTTGCGGACTTGTTCACGATCTATCATAATTTTGTTAATAATCAGTAGTCATTAGTTAATCTTAAATTACTAATGACCAATGATTGATCAATTAAAAGAATACGTCTATTTGCGATCGCCCTGTGGTTTTTAGCCAGTTTTGAGCTTCAATGTAGTTATTGGGAGCCATGCGTACTGCTCTAATCCAGTAATCTGCTGCTTGGTCAAACAGTGCTTCCCCAGCGTCGTTATCCCCCTCTTCCTTGGCTTTTTCCCCTTGGTAGTGATAAATCACGGCAATGTTATTCAAAGCTTGGGGTAAACGAGGATTTAATTCAATCGCCTGGTGATAAAATTCTAAAGCCTTGGTATGGTCGCCATTACTGGCATAAATTAACCCCATATTATAGAAGATATAACTCCTATCGTTGGTATCTTCTTCTAGGGTTAGGGCTTCTTCATAATAATCTAGTGCTTCGGCATATTCCCCTTCGGCCTGGGCTGACATCCCATCTCGATAATACACGAAGGCTTCCTTAGCTTTTCTGTTAGCTGGCAAAATCTTGAGAATGATATCTGCCATAACTGTAAAGGATTTGTCAACAAAGTTATCGTTTTTCTGTGTTCTTGGCATATTTTTCTCTATGATGGCTCAAATAAACTAGATTTTTGGGCGTTGCTGAATTAGTGCCTGACTCCTAACTCCTGACTCCTAGCCTAACCAAAAGACTTTTTAAGCAACACCTACTTATTCTCTATCAATTTCAATGATTTTTTGCCGAGATGACATACCAGATTTAATTGTTATATGAGATTTGGGTACATCAAATTTTTTTGCCAGTATTTTAATTAACTCCTCATTTGCTTTTCCATCTATTGGTGGTGATTTTAAATGTACAGTTAAACTACCGTCTTCCTCTTCTGCTATTTTCTGTTGTTTAGAATTGGGTTTTACTTTGACTTTTTTTTGCATATTCTCTGCCGTTTAAAAGCATATTGATTAATTTAACCGCAAAGACGCAAAGAAGGAATAAAACTTGATTTTAGGCTAATTCATCCATTTTTTTAGCTAGTTCTACGTCCAAATTACTAATAGCGTTACCTATATCATGGGTAATCAGACTGACTCGGACTGTGTTATAAACATTTAACCATTCGGGGTGGTGTCCCATTGTTTCGGCATAAATTCCTACACTTACCATCCAACCTAACGCCACTGGGAAGGATTTAAATTTATATTCTTTATATAGTTTACCTTCTTTGATTTGCCAATTGGGTAAGTTATTTAAAGCTTGTTGTAATTCTGAATCATTGAGTTTATGTTTGCTCATTGGTTCTGTCAATTTTATTTAAGTTTTAATTTCTACCAGTTTAACATATTGGGTTAATTTAACTCGATCGCTATTTTCAGCTTACAGATCAGCAGTCAGTAACAAAAGTAACTCAAAGAGGGCGATCGCTCTTTTATCCTCCCATTTATAAAAATAATTGCAAATTAATAGCAACTTATCAAGCTAGTAAGCTAGAAAATAAATACAAGCTATTCACAATAAATTTTAATTAAAATACTAAGCCATCCCAGATCCAAGATCCATAAAGCTTGCAAAAACAGGACTTTTAGACGTTTAACTGTACCTTTGAAGTTTTGTAATCCCTAATACAATCTAAATCTTCATAAAACTTTACTATCAATAAATGATAATTACTTGCAATTAATCTGATAGTATATTTCCAGAGTTTATTGATATCTATAGTCAATAATTCAACTACCTACCACAACCATTCCAGGAAATAACACCATGACAAGCATGGCTGTGCAAACCACCGACACACATCCTTGGTGGTCAGGAAACGCCCGATTAACAAACCTTTCAGGGAGACTGTTAGGCGCTCATGTTGCCCACGCAGGATTAATAGTCTTTTGGGCAGGTGCCACCACCTTATTTGAACTTGCTCGTTTCCAAACATCCCAACCAATGTACGAACAAGGCTTAATTCTCCTACCGCACCTAGCAACCCTGGGCTGGGGCATAGGAAGTGGAGGTCAAATTTTAGACACTTACCCCTACTTTGTCATTGGCGTATTACACCTGATTAGCTCCGCCTTTCTAGGCTTGGGAGGAATATATCATGCCCTACGGGGTCCCGCCATCCTCGAAGAGCGATTTTCCTTCTTTGGCTACCGTTGGCAAGATAGCAACAAAATGACAACCATATTAGGTATTCATCTAATTTTGCTAGGTTTAGGAGCCGGATTATTAGTAGCCAAAGCCCTATATTTCGGTGGTTTGTACGACTCCAATATGCAAGAAGTGCGAATCATTGCTCACCCAACCTGGAACTTTGCCATAATTTTTAGCTACCTATTTGGCAGTCATAAATACTGGATTGCTGGAGTTGACAACCTAGAAGACCTAGTTGGTGGTCATTTATGGGTAAGTATGATCTGCCTAGCCGGAGGAATTTGGCATATTAGCACCGAGCCTTCCCCCCTAGTGAAACGGCTCTTCATCTGGTCAGGAGAAGCATACCTCTCCTACAGCTTAGGAGCATTAAGCTTAATGAGTTTCATTGCCACCTATTTTGTCTGTGTCAACACACTCGCTTACCCCATAGAATTTTACGGAACACCATTAAATATTGGCTTTGACCGTTTTCCCTACTTCCACAACGGAGACTTACTATCCTCCCGCGTTTGGTTAGCAAATGCTCACTTTTGGCTCGGCTTTTTCTTTCTCCAAGGCCATCTATGGCACGCCTTACGGTCAGCAGGTTTTGATTTTCGCACAGGAAAAGTCCTACGCCCAACTCGTGGAGAAGTAATTTAATTATGACAACTGCAACTATCACCCCACAACAATATGGATGGTGGGCAGGAAACGCCCGATTTATTAACCAATCAGGTCGGATTTTAGGCGCTCATATTGCCCATGCTGGGTTAATTGTACTTTGGGCTGGTGCAATGACCCTTTTTGAAATCACTAAATACGACCCTTCCCGACCAATTTACGAACAAGGGTTGATTTTACTGCCTCATTTAGCAACTTTAGGATTGGGTATAGGTGATCATGGACAAATTGTTGATACCTATCCCTATTTCGTCATCGGTGTACTACATTTAGTTAGTTCCTCCGTACTCGGTGCTGGAGGCATTTATCATGCTCTTTTAGGTCCCCAAACCTTACCAGAAAACAACAAATTTCCTGGTTTCTTTGGCTACAACTGGGAAGATGAAGACAAGATGACCACCATTATCGGCATTCATCTCCTATTTTTGGGATTCGGAGCATTCTTGTTAGTGCTAAAAGCCTTATTTTGGGGTGGTCTTTATGATTCTGCACTAGGCTCTGTACGCCTAATCACAGCACCAACTCTCAACCCCGGTCGAATATTTGCCTATCTGTTTGGTGGATTTGGTCCTCAAGGAATGGCAGCAGTCAACAACTTAGAAGATGTCGTTGGTGGCCATATTTGGGTAAGTATCCTCTGTATAGTTGGTGGCTTTTGGCATATCTTCACTCAACCATTTACTTGGGCGAAAAAGATCCTGTTTTGGTCAGGAGAGGCTTACTTATCTTACAGCCTGGGCGCTATAGCCTACATGGGTTTCTTGGCGGCATATTTCGTCACTGTAAATGATACCGTTTATCCCACTGAGTTTTATGGACCATTGGGACTGACTACATCAGGAGTAATTTCAGTTCGTACCTGGTTAGCAACCAGTCACCTTGCCTTAGCTATAGTCTTTTTATCAGGTCATATTTGGCACGCTCTCAGAGTTCGTGTCATCGCTGCTGGTTTGGACTTTGAGCAAGGAGTAGTTAACTATCTGAATAGTCCAGAAATAGGTAACTTGCAGACTCCAGTTAATGCTTCTGATTTAACGTTGAGGTTATTAGCCAATCTTCCTATTTACCGTCCAGGTTTGTCTCCCTTTTCACGAGGCTTGGAAATTGGCATGGCTCACGGTTATTTCCTCCTTGGTCCTTTTGTTAAATTAGGCCCGGTGCGGGATACGGAATTAGCAAATCAAGCTGGATTACTAGCCACCATTGGACTGTTATTGATTTTATCAATTTGTCTGTGGCTATATGGCAGCGTAACTTTCCAAAAACGTAAATCTCCCCAAGGAGAACTACCAGAAAATATGATCACAGCTAAGTCTTGGAGTGAGTTTAATTCTGGGTGGATAGTAGGTGGCTGTGGGGGAGCTTTATTTGCTTTCTTCTTGTTAACCAATAGTAAGTTATTTTTCTAAACATCAAGGGTGAATATGTCAAATAAAATTGGTCTTTTTTACGGTACTCAAACTGGTAAAACCGAATCTGTAGCGGAAATTATTCGTGATCAGTTTGCTGGTGCTGTAACCTTACACGATATTTCTCAAACGGAAGCTGCTGATTTTGATCAATACCAATATTTGATTATTGGTTGTCCTACTTGGAATATTGGTGAACTTCAAAGTGATTGGGATGGTTTTTACTCTGAATTAGATGAAATTGATTTTAACGGTAAATTAGTTGCTTATTTCGGCACTGGTGATCAGCTTGGTTATGGTGAAAATTTTCAAGATGCAATGGGGATTTTAGAAGAAAAAATTTCCCAGTGTGGTGGTAAAACTGTAGGTTTTTGGTCAACGGAAGGATATGATTTTGATGCTTCTAAGGCTCTAAAAAATGGCAAGTTTGTCGGTTTAGCATTGGATGAAGATAATCAATCCGATTTGACAGATCAACGCATTAAAGCCTGGGTTTCTCAGTTGAAAACAGAATTTGGTTTATAGTTTTCAAATTAGTAAAGTGGGGTTGGCATACTGTGTCTATAGTATAAGTCCTCCCCGCTCAGATATTCAAATTAGCTGCGTTTTAGCGATTCCCACAACATCCCCCCTTTGTTTATTATGTCTGATATTTTTGATCTTTTGTGGTTAAGTTCTAGCCCGGTTTTAGGAAGATTTGATCAACCGTTGCTAAGATATTTGTCCAAGTATATGAAAGTTGCTCAATGGGAATACCACCATCAGCAAGATGAAGGTGGCTCTATAGATGAAGCTGTGGATTTACTAGATCAATATCTCACACTTTCCCCTCATCCAGTCCATTTAGCTGGGCATGGTGCCGGTGGTGCATTAGCAGTAATTTTTGCCCGTAAATATCCTGAAAAAGTGCGATCGCTCACCTTACTAGCTGTATCTTCTCAACCAGCAAATACTTGGCACACTCATTATTATATTCAAAGACAACTATTTACTATCAGTCGTGAACAGATTCTAGCAAATAATGTCCGCAGTCTCTTCGGACAACAACCAATTCATACTACTAAAAAATTAGTAGCAGCCTTAGATAAAGACCTAGAACAATCTCCCTTATTACACTCTCTTTTTAAATTAGTCGATTTACCAAAAGGAGGAGTTTCTATGCCGATGATGGTATCTGGTAGCCAGGACGATTTGATTGTTACTTCACCTGCATTACAAGACTGGTTAAAATACTTTAAACCTCAAGACCACCTCTGGCTATGCCCCACAGGACATCATTTTTTTCACTACTTCTATCCTCAACAAGTCGCAGAAAAAATGTTAGATTTTTGGCAATTATATCATTTAGAAAGAATGCTTTATTCCTCACTAATTTCTCAAAATATCACAAATTAATCAGTTTTATTAGGGGGTAAAACATACAACCCTACTAATTTATAATAGTGACAAATTTATTTTTGTCGCTCATTTTACCCTGCTTATTTTTCTACAATTTATAATTATTAACTTTTGTTAAAAGCCTAGCTAAATAAGAAAGATTTGCAATAAAGTAGATTTGTAATTACTTGAATTACCAATTCAATTCAACCATTTAAATCATGCTAATAGTCTGCTTAATACATTTTTGCAGGTTCAGAACCTTTTGGGTTAACAGGCTACTAGCTATTTTCTTTGTTGAAATTAAATAGTAATTACTTGACTATTTCTAGCAACAAACTATAGGTTAGTAAGCAATGCAGACATACGATAATCCCAACGTCAAATATGATTGGTGGGTTGGTAATGCCCGCTTCGCCAACTTGTCCGGCTTATTCATTGGCGCTCACGTAGCACAAGCAGCACTCACAACCCTCTGGGCTGGAGCCTTTACATGGTTTGAAATTTCTCGTTATAACCCTAATATTCCAATGGGCGAACAGGGATTAATTTTACTACCCCATTTAGCCACTTTAGGTTTTGGGGTTGGTTCCGGTGGTCAAATAATTAATACCTATCCCTACTTTGTAATAGGAGCCTTGCATTTAATCTCCTCCGCCGTTCTTGGTGCAGGCGCGCTCTTCCATACCTTTAAAGCACCACGTAATTTAAAAAACGCTCCCGGTTTTGCTCGTCGATTTCACTTTGAATGGAACGACTCCAAACAACTAGGTTTAATTTTGGGTCATCATCTACTTTTTTTAGGTATAGCAGCCTTACTACTTGTAGGAAAAGCCATGTTTTGGGGAGGAATATATGACTCCACAATTCACGATGTCAGATTAGTAATCAACCCCACTCTTAACCCCTTTGTTATCTACGGCTATCAAACCCATTTTGCCACCGTTAACAACTTAGAAGACTTAATTGGTGGTCATATTTATGTAGGTTTAATACTCATTGGTGGCGGTATTTGGCACATCCTCACAGAGCCTTTACCTTGGGCGAAAAAACTTCTGATTTTCTCTGGTGAAGCTATTCTTTCTTACTCATTAGGTGGTATTGCCTTAGCCGGATTTGTTGCCGCCTACTTTTGTGCAGTCAATACTCTCGCCTATCCAGTCGAATTTTATGGTTCGACATTAGAACTAAAACTTGGTGTGAGTCCCTATTTTGCCGATACTATCAAATTAGCTAATGGAGGCTACAGTGCCAGAGCATGGTTAGCTAATGCCCATTTCTTCTTAGCTTTCTTCTTCTTGCAAGGTCATCTCTGGCACGCACTACGAGCTATTGGTGTTGACTTTAGACAAATTGAAAAATCATTAAATGCCATTAGCAGCGAGTCTTAAACCATCTTGAATTAATAGGGTGCGTCAGATATAAAACCTATTTCACCTACTATCAAAATCTGACGCACTCAACTCTCAATAAATCTCAAATTACCCATCCTCAATTCTATGACAATTTCCATTGATAAAACCTTTGCCGCCAATACACAATTATCTTGGTTGGTTGGTAATGCTCGGTTAACTGATTTTTCAGGTCAATTATTAGGCGCTCACATTGCCCATGCAGGTTTGATTATGTTTTGGGTCGGGACTACTACTATATCAGAAGTTCTGAGGTTTGTTCCTGATGTACCAATGTATGAACAAGGATTAGTTTTATTACCCCATTTAGCAACTTTAGGTTGGGGTATAGATTCTGGCGTTGTAGTAGACACTTACCCCTATTTTGTCATTGGCATTTTACATTTAATTGCATCTGCTGTCTTAGGTGCAGGTGGATTATTTCATGTTTTTCGCGCTCCAGCAATTTTATATAATGTCGGTGGTAGAGTAGCGAAATTTCATTATGAATGGAATGACCCTAAACAATTAAGTTTAATCTTAGGGCATCATTTAGTTATTTTAGGATTAGGAGCATTTTTGTTAGTCCTCAAAGCCATGTTTTTTGGTGGTATTTATGATAGTCATGTAGGAGATATTCGCCTCATTAGTAATCCCACTCTTAATCCTCAAATAATTTTTAGTTACTTAATTGGCATAAAAGATGGTAACTGGAACATTTTAGGAATTGCCAGTGTAGACAACTTAGAAGATGTCATTGGTGGTCATATTTGGATTAGCTTCATTCTCATTACAGGGGGTATCTGGCATATTGTGGTACAACCTTTCGCCTGGGTTAGACGAATATTACCCATAGAAAATGGCGAGGAAATTCTTTCCTATAGCCTACTTGGTTTAGCTTTAATGGCTTGGATTTCATCTACATTTGTTGGGTATAACACAACAGTTTTCCCCTCTCAATTTTATGGTTCAGAACGTCTAGCAATGGCAAATATTCAATTCTTTCTAGGAATATTAGCATTCTTAGGTTATGTTTGGCACGCTTGGCGTTCTCGTAACATTTCCTCTTAATTTAAAGTTGGATTAACGGTATCCTGATCATAATTTATGCCTGTGGTTAAATACAGTTGACTGTAGGCAATTTTCTGAATCTTTTGTTGGAGTAAAAATATTTATGGTGACAGTCTTTTGTGCGTTGTTTGCTTGGGTAATAATAATTTTAATGCTTTGGAGCATTTGGTTAACCCTCAAAAATGGTATAATTCATTTGCGAAAATTACATCAAGTTCCTTGTCATAGTTGCGATTATTTTACGAATGACTATCGTTTAAAATGTACGATACATCCTAAAAAAGCTTGTTCTGAGCAGGCCATTGGTTGTGTTGACTTTGAGCCTAAAACTGCTACTTGTAATGCTTGTCAAAAGGGTCGCACCTGGAAAATGGTAACGACAAACTTACAGCATGATTAAATCGGCAAAATAAATTTCTACGAAGCTCTTATGAATACAAATCATGATTTTCTTTCTGAATTATCTGACTTTTTGTATCCGCGTTACCCCTATCATGGACAACTCAAACCAGAATATTTAGTATTTAATGGACATCTACAAGACTTTTCTCAACGAGTAAATTATATTTGTACTTTACAAACTGGAGGTAGAATTTCTCCAGAAGAAGCTTACAGACAAATTCACCTACTCTGGAAACAATTAAAACGGGCTAAAAAAGGAGTATGAATTAGCTAATTTATGAATTACGCGCCATACAAATTAGACATTGTATGCGTTATATCACACATTCTGTGTCTTAATTGCCACAGTGACGGAATTACGTTAAAAATCAATACTTCTTGGTTAAGGAGTGTAGAACCGAGAATCCCTACATGAGGAACGTCTCTACAGGGGTTTTCGGTTCACAAATTTGCTTAACCAAGCAGTATTAAGTTAAAAATAGCTTATCTGTTGGCTTGGAAACGGAAAATATCGCTCAAATCCTTATACTTGTCGGTTAAACTAAAAACATTAAATCAGGTAAGTCGGTGGGCAGAATAAAATCAACCTGTGTAAAGAGTAAAAAAAGTAAAATCTCCCACAACCTGTTCCCTGTTCCCTTGTCATAACGACAATTTTTAACGCCAACCTACTTATTATGATAGCTAGTAACCACAATCTTTCTGTTTTGGTGATTGAAAGCGATGAAAATCTAGCCAATCAAGTAGCTTTTGATTTAAAAGAGGCTGGCTATGATGCAATTTTAGCCCATGATACTACCAGTAGTTTGTTACACTGTCATGATGCCTATGGCACTCATAGCCAACCTGCTTTAATTGTTGTAGATCGAATGTTAGCAGGAGAATCAGGACTTTCTTTGTGTAAACATTTTCGCAGTATGAGCATCTGTTCCCCCATTCTAGTATTAATGGCGAGGGACACAGTTGATGATCGAATCGCTTGTTTAGAAGCAGGTGCAGATGATTACATCCTCAAACCTTACCGGACTGAGGATTTTTTAAATCTGATTCGGCTATATCTTAAACCTGATGTTGACACCACAGAACAATTAAGATTTGGAGACTTGATTTTAGACATCGGTACTCGTCGCGTTATCTACAATGGGCGGAAAATTGACTTAACAATGAAAGAATTTGAACTTTTGAAGTTCTTAATGGAACATCCCCGTGAAGTATTAACCCGCGAACAAATTTTAGAAAATGTTTGGGGATACGACTTTATGGGTGAATCGAATGTAATTGAAGTGTATATTCGCTATTTACGCATAAAAATTGAAGATGAAGGTCAAAAACGCCTAATTCAGACAGTGCGAGGTGTTGGTTACGTGTTAAGGGAATCTTAGAGTTAGGAGAGGCGTATTACAATACGCCCTTACAGAACAAAAAAGGCACAATTTCTAACACTATAGAAGTTACAAAATATTATATCCTTCCCCTGTTCCCTGTTCCCTAATCTAGATAGATTATTATGTCCGAGAAAATTATTGGAAAATAGTGGGCTATTTTGGTGAAATCATGTAGAATCAAAGTCTAAATTTCCCAAATCTAGCCAAAATGTCCAAAGTATGCTGTAAACTATTAAATTTACCCAATCTCAATTGCCAAAGTTCTTCCGTAAAAACCTTTCCTGATTTTGAAGTTTCCATTGTGTATTGCTTATGATGTTGCGCTGGCTAAGTGTGTTTTCTATATTTATGAGTGTTTTATTAGTTGCTTGTTCTCCACCAACCACAGCCCAATCTCCGGTGGGTGAATCAGAGTCTATTGGTCAAAACCTGCCAATTTCTGCTCAAGCCACTTTTCCTCAAGGGACAAAAATTAATTTAGAAGTGGTGACTACACCTGAAGAACAAGCAAAGGGCTTGATGTATCGTCCAGCTTTACCTGATGATCGGGGAATGTTATTTATTTTTCCCTCAGCCCAACCTGTAAAATTTTGGATGAAGAATGTACCTGTATCTTTAGATATGGTATTTCTCCGAAATGAGGTAGTGCAGTATATTCA
The DNA here is from genome assembly GCF_034932285.1 of Cronbergia sp. UHCC 0137. Taxonomy (NCBI): domain Bacteria; kingdom Bacillati; phylum Cyanobacteriota; class Cyanophyceae; order Nostocales; family Nostocaceae; genus Cronbergia; species Cronbergia sp. UHCC 0137. The sequence continues at coordinate 67,922 of NZ_JAYGHC010000007.1, read as the reverse complement.
AGATGAAGCGCCTCCTTGTAATAGAGAACCTTGTCCTACTTATGGTCCTAATGTCCCAATAGATGCTGTAATCGAACTGAGAGCAGGACGAGTAGCTGAATTAGGTTTAAAGGTGGGTGATCAGATCAAGATTGACTTTTGAAACTCTGGTAAATCTCAGTGATCAGGTTGAGGTTGTTCACCTACATTTTGTTAATGCTACAAGTCTTCAGGTTTATTGGTGGAATCTGTCTAAAATCCCAAAGCACCAGGTTTATTTCTAGAATCTGTCCAAAATCCAAATTCCCCAATTGTTTGAATGGATGAAGATTTGATGAAGTTATGGACAAAATTCTTTGTAAAAAAATATCCCATAACCTAGCAAAAACAGCTATTAAAAGGTTAATATTTATTGGTAGTAGCTCTAACAGCGTAAGTCAGTAGAGTTTCCCAGTTAGAATCACTGCTTGAAAGTTTAGTGGCAAAAATCCTCCTTTTGGCGTAAGTGTAAATAGTCGTCAATAGGGGAATATGGTCTATGAAATCTTTGTTACTGGATGTGTATGAACTTGAAAGGCACAAAAGTAACTGGGGTGGAACTAATTTAACCAAGAAGTAGTGTTTGTTCAAGTTGAGGTGAGGGAAAGGGCTTTAAGTTTTTTCTATAGCCTCTAGGTAAAAATACTTTAAAAGGCAGATTTTACAAGGTGGGCTGATTGATTTAGCTACTAACAGCTTAATAGCACATAAAATACTGAATACAAAATACACGTAAACGGGGGAAGCGATAAATGATCATACATTCTACCCAAGGAGGTGAGATACAAATGACACCATCAAGATATTCTCGACTAATTCATTTTCTCCAGGAAGATTTGGCAATTTCTGCTGCGTCTCTGGCTGTGGCCTTGCGACATCCTGAAAAAGATCCTGGTTCTTTAACTATGACTCTTTGGCGGTATGGATTAATTACTTTAGACCAATTAGAAAAAATTTATGATTGGTTGGAAACGGCATAGTAGAGGGGTGTGGAGGACAGCTAAAATGAATCGGGTGTTAGCTTTTGGGGGATTTAACCTAACTTGTAGTGGGGTGGGAAGATCCCACCCGAAAATATGACTATTGAGCGAAAACCTTTGTGGCTGCTGCTATACCAGCGCCAGGGGTAAAGTTTTCATGACCAAGTTCTGATAACACTACTTCCAGTGAGGCTATACAGCTAAGGATATCGCGATCGCTCACAAAACCCAAGTGACCAATTCGGAAGATTTTGTTACTTAAATGGTCTTGTCCACCGGCTAAAGCAATATCAAACCGCTTTTTCATCAAAGAGCGAATTTTATCGGCTTCAATTCCCTGGGGAACTACGGCTGTAATCGCTGGACTGGCACAATCATCGGCGGCAAAAAGTCCTAAATTTAACCCTTTAATGGCGGCGCGGGTAGCGTTTTTTTGGCGTTCGTGACGGGTAAATATGGACTCCAAACCCTCCTCTTTCATCATTCTCAAGGTGGTGTGTAGTGCCACCATTAAGTTAACTGGGGGAGTAAAAGGTGTGGTATTTTTAACTGTGGCTTTACGATATTTACCCAAATCTAGATAATATTTTGGTAATTTCGCTGTTTTGTAAGCTTCCCAAGCCTTGGGACTAACAGAAACAAATCCTAAGCCGGGGGGAATCATGTAACCTTTTTGAGAACCAGAAGCAACTACATCCAAACCCCAAGCATCTACAGGTAGGTTGTAAGCGCCTAAACTGGTGACGGCATCAACGATAATTAAGGCTTCACCATGTTCCTTAACGTGGCGGTTGATGGCTTCTAGGTCATTAATTACACCTGTTGATGTTTCGCTGTGGGTAATGATCACAGCTTTAATTTCCTTTTTGGTGTCCGCTTGTAGCTTTTCGCCAAACTGGTTGGGGTCTAGAGGTTTTCCCCATTCTGCGGTGATAGTTTCTACATTTAAACCGTAAGCTTGACCAACTTCTACCCAACGTTCTCCAAATTTACCATTAGAACCAACGAGAATGCGATCGCCCGCCGAGAGAAAATTAATCATTCCGGCTTCTACTGCACCAGTACCGCTAACATTGAGCATTTGTACATCACTTTCTGTTTGATGCAGCCATTTGAGGTTTTGTGTCACCTCTGCCATCATGTTACTAAATTCGCTAGTACGGTGTCCAATGGGGTGCTTGGCTAATGCCAGTAAGGCCGCTTCTGGCACAGGTGTGGGTCCAGGAATCATTAGCATCAGCTTATCGTTCATTATCTCTTCCCTAAAAATCAAACATTAGTAAATTCTAGATATTAACATTTGCCAACCCACAAACTTGTCTGAATCAGGATATCCAGGATTAAAGGATTTACAGGATTAAGACTAGGGTGTTAATTCTGAATCCCTTATCCCATAAAACATCATGTTTTTGATTAAACCCATTACAAAAATAATCTGTAATTCATCCTTCATCCGCGTTAATTTGCGTTTAATTCCTCTTCCATCTGTGGTACATTTGTTCAGAATTTGCTGTAATAATCTAAAATTTTATGGATAGCACAGAACTAGCGCAATACGTCGAAGCTACAAACAGCATCTCTAAACCTTGGCTTTTGGTACAACTACGCCTCAAAAAACTGCAAGAACGGCAAGAAACAATTTCAAAAAGCGATTATGCCGAAGAATTAGCTGATATTCACCAAGATTTGATGAATTTAGGGGAATGGTGGCTGGGTATTGAAGATCAAGTATTTTAAAATGTTACTAGATAGATCCTCTATTATTCAAACAAGTCGGGGATATGGCTATTATAGAATTTGTAGCTGATTGATAACGGTGTAATCAAGAATGGATTATCGGGATGCAGGTGTTGATGTTGAAGCAGGTAGAGCCTTTGTAGATCAAATTCGGAATTTGGTTCACAGCACCTTTAGACCAGAAGTTATTGGTGGATTAGGTGGTTTTGGTGGGTGCTTTCAACTACCAACAGGTTATAAAGAGCCAGTGTTGGTTTCTGGGACTGATGGAGTCGGTACAAAGCTGAAAATTGCTCAAATTCTCAACCTTCACGACACCGTAGGAATAGACTTGGTAGGGATGTGTGTTAATGATGTGCTGACATCAGGTGCCGAACCTTTATTTTTTTTAGATTATGTAGCCACAGGTAAGCTAGAAAAAGAACAACTAACTCAGGTAGTGGCAGGAATAGCCACTGGGTGTAAACTGGCTGGTTGTGCTTTACTGGGAGGAGAAACGGCGGAAATGCCTGGTTTTTACCAAGTGGGTGAATATGACTTGGCTGGTTTTTGTGTAGGGATTGTGGAAAAAAGCCGGATGTTAGATACCTCCCAGGTACAATTGGGAGATGTGGCTGTGGGTTTAGCTAGTGCGGGGATACACAGTAATGGATTAAGTTTAGTCAGAAAAATAGTCAGCGATCGCGGTTTTTCTTGGCATGATAGTCCAGAATTATTAGGAGGGGAAACTCTCGGTGCAACTTTCCTCCAACCTACTCGAATTTATGTTAAACCCGTCTTAGCAGCACTGCACGCAGGTTTAGAAATTCATGGGATGGCTCACATTACCGGTGGAGGATTACCAGAAAATTTACCCAGATGTTTAGGAACAGGTCAAGGGATAAAAATCAATCCCACTGCTTGGAATATCCCCCCTGTATTTCAGTGGTTAGCTGATGCTGGTGCTGTTAGTGCAGAAGCTATGTATAATACTTTTAATATGGGAATTGGATTTGTCGTGCTTGTACCACCCCACCAGGTAAGGGCAACCATAGCTCACTTTCAAACCCAAAATATTCCTGCATATCAGATTGGTGAAGTCATTGCTGGTAACGGTGAATTGCTTTATTGATCCTGGATCAAAATATCCATTCAGAAGCACGCTCACCCAAATCTAGGGGAATACTAACAGCTTTGCCGAGGCGGGGTCGTTCCTTTGTTTGTGTAATAAAAGTTTGTACCTGTATTGTCCCACCCAAGGCGTTAAGATAATTAGCAATACCATTGAGATGTTCTTGGTACTCTATTTCACTCAAGGGGAAAGAAGCCTGTTCAAGATATTTCCACATCACTTGCAAAAATATCTTACCCTGGGTGCGCCGGAGTTGAACATCGTAAGAATGTCCCCACTTATCTATTAATATTTGACGTAAATCCTGTCCTGTCATAGTCATATTTAGGCTAATTCCTCAATGAGAGGCCTATCCCAAGGTGGGGTTAAGTCTCTGCTCAATTAGATTTTACATTTAGTTATGATGTTAAGTTCCGTAACTCCAGTATGATAAGGATATAAAGAAATGTAATGCTAACAGAAAAGATGCTAGATATATCTTGCCACAAAGAATAATGGCATCCCTGGGGCTTTAGCATTTCCACTCAGATCAGGGTTGCTTGAGTAAAAATGCCCTTGTCGCAATGCAAATAAATTATACAAAGAGCGCGTAGATTATGGCTCAATTTTCCGAATCAATGGACGTTCCCGATATGGGTCGTCGTCAGTTCATGAATCTGTTAACCTTTGGGACTGTCACAGGAGTAGCCCTGGGTGCATTGTATCCTGTAGTCAAGTATTTTATTCCCCCAGCAAGCGGTGGCGCTGGTGGTGGAGCAACAGCTAAAAACGAACTAGGTAACGATGTTAGCGTTAGTGAATTTCTGGCTAGTCATAACGTAGGCGATCGCACTCTGGTGCAAGGACTCAAGGGAGATCCTACCTATATTGTGGTAGAAAGCAAAGAAGCGTTCGCGGAGCGTACCAAAGGTATCGCTGATTACGGCATTAACGCCATCTGCACCCACTTGGGTTGTGTTGTACCTTGGAACGTAGCCGAGAACAAGTTTAAATGCCCTTGTCATGGCTCTCAATACGATGCTACAGGTAAAGTTGTGCGGGGTCCTGCTCCCAAATCTTTGGCTCTAGCCCATACCAAAGTAGAAAACGACAAAATCGTTTTGACCCCCTGGATCGAAACCGACTTCCGCACCAATGAAGCAGCTTGGTGGGCTTAATTCAACTGCTTCCTGGTAATGAGTAATTGGTAATTTTACTTTTCTATTATTACCAATTACCAATGATCAATCACCAATAACTAACTTAACCGTTGTCCTGATAGAGATGAGAAATGCCTGTACACCTGCGAGGTTAACTCGCGCTGCTAAAGTAATGGTAAATACATTGCTGATAGCGATCGCTACTCTGACTTTTTTCTTCACTAGCGATATAGCCCTGCCCCAAACTGCTGCTGCTTATCCCTTTTGGGCGCAAGAAACCTATCCTGAAACTCCCCGCGAACCCACAGGAAGAATCGTTTGCGCTAACTGTCACCTAGCTGCTAAAAATACAGAAGTAGAAGTACCTCAATCTGTATTACCTGACACCGTATTTAAAGCGATCGTCAAAATCCCCTACGATACCAGCGTGCAACAAGTAGGCGCTGATGGTACTAAAGTCGGCTTAAACGTTGGTGCTGTTTTAATGTTGCCAGAAGGCTTCAAAATTGCCCCCGAAGACCGTATTCCTGAAGAAATGAAGGAAGAACTGGGTGATATTTCCTTCCAGTCCTATAGCGAAGACAAAGAAAACATCGTCATCGTTGGACCCTTACCAGGAGAAGAATATCAGGAAATCGTCTTCCCTGTCCTTTCTCCTAACCCCGCAACTGACAAAAATATCCACTTTGGTAAATATTCCGTTCATGTAGGTGGAAACCGGGGACGAGGACAAATTTACCCCACAGGTGAAAAGAGCAACAATAACATCTACAATGCTTCCGCTACTGGCACAATTAGCAAAATTGCCAAAGAAGAAGATGAAGACGGTAATGTTAAGTATTTAGTTAGCATCAACGCTGCATCTGGTGAAGTTGTAACTGACACAATTCCCGCAGGACCTGAATTGATTGTTTCCGAAGGGCAAACAGTTACATCTGGTGATGCTTTGACCAATAACCCTAACGTTGGTGGATTCGGTCAAAAAGACACAGAAATTGTCTTACAAGATGCTTCCAGAATAGGATTCTTAGTTGCTTTCATCTGTTTAGTGATGTTGGCACAAGTTATGTTGGTGTTGAAGAAGAAGCAGGTGGAAAAAGTCCAAGCTGCTGAGATGAATTTCTAAATTCTCTACTAAATTATTTTCTTTAAGACAGGCTGTGATGCCTGTCTTTTTTTGATAGGACTTAGGCACAAGTGACTGAAAAACTAACCACAGAGGCACAGAGTTCACAGAGAAATGAGGCTTTGAGAGATATTAACGATCAAAATCTTAAACCCATGCCACCTTGTAAAGATAAAGCTGTTCCACCACTATTGCGGTAAGCATCAAAGGCAATAATAGCGTTCCCAAAAATCACGGTGTTGCTATTGGGGATAACATAATCAATTCCTGGTTGCAAGGCAAAGCTAATTTTATTACCCACAGGTGAAGGTGTTTCACCACCAGCTAATACTAAACCAGCACCTAAATAAATATCTGTTTGCCAGTTGAGAGGCAGATCATAGGAAACAGTAGGTACAACTGCCGTACTTCTACCCACTAAAGCTTGAGCGCGAAAAGAAGCTGGTGTTTCTAATAACTTGTAACGGAAGGCCAACACTCCCCCAATCTGTCCACCATCAGTTAAGCCAAAGGTTGGTCCAATACCGACATAGCTACCATAAGCGACTTGAGCCTGTGCTGGTTGATTACTGATAGCAAAGCTCAAAATCGCACTAGCCCCCAAAATTGAGACTAAGTATTGAAGATGGTTCATTATTTCCCGACTCCTGACACCATATTTATAAGTATGTTATAGCAGAGAATAATTGATCAAGGGAAATATGTAGGCTATATGTAAGTTCCTACAAAAATTCTAAATTGTATCTGGGTCGATATTTAACTGTCGCAGTTTTGCCGCTAACCGTTCTGCTCTTTGAGTTTCTAGTTCTGCGGTTTCTTCAGGTGTTGGGACTAATTCACCTGCTAGGGTGAAATATCGTAATAATCCCTGATAAATTCCTAGATATAACCCTAACTGTTCACTCCATAAATGTCCTTGTTCATTTGGTTGTAGAGGTTGATATTTTCCATCTACTAAATGAAATCCGGCAAATTCTAATGTGTAAGGGTCAAACCAAAAATAATCTGGTGTACGGAATGTATCTTGATATAGTTCTTTTTTGAATTGTCTATCTGTGTTTTCTGTGGTTGGTGAGAGAATTTCAACAATTAGATTGGGATATTTCCCTTCCTCTTGCCAAAGTACCCAACTTTTACGAGTTTTGCGTTCTGTTCCTAAAACTACAAAAAAATCTGGTCCCCGAAAGTATTCTGACTTTTTTTGATTAGGACTATAGTAAACGGTGAGG
>NZ_JAYGHC010000007.1:0-60484 GCF_034932285.1 Cronbergia sp. UHCC 0137 | reverse complement strand
TTACTATATAAATCACCGGGGGGAAACATCACATCTTCGTAGATGCTTTGTTGTACTTCTAATTCTTGAGCAATGATCATAAAGTTGATATGGCTGCAAGTTGTTATTTGTTTATTTTAGCACTATTTTGGTTTTAATTCTCAAGTTAAATTACTGATATTGGTTGACCATTGTGGTTAAGAGATGTGGTTAAAGCGGTGAGAATTTCCACTAATTCTGCTCCTACCCAGCCGGAAGAAAGCAGTGCGGGGGTATGATTAATAATATTCATTATAAAGCGATCGCACACTTTTTGCAATGGTTCACCCGGTTCAATTTCTAATACTTCTTGGCGTTGATTTACAGGGATAAATTGATGTTCTTGTCTGGCAAATTCTCCTTGAATAAAAGTTAAAGGAGAGGGTGACATTTCATCAAAAATCAAAGTACCCAAACTCCCTACAATCCCTAATCTTCTTTGTTTATCAGGATTCGACCAACACAGGTGAATATGTACCTGAAAACCATTTGGGTATGTTAGCGTTATCCAAACTAAATCAGCAATACTTTCTTGTAACCATACTTTACCCGTTGCTTGGACTTGCACAGGTAACTGACCCAACCAGGAGTTAAAAATGGCAAGATCATGAATAGCTAAATCCCAAAGTGCATCAACATCTTGACGGACTGGACCCAAATGGGTGCGGGTAGCGTAGCCATAACGTAAATCACCTAATTTACCTGATTTAACGACATTTTGACCTGTTTCTACGGCTGGATGAAATAGATAGGTGTGGTCAACCATGAGAATTAGGTTTTGATTTTCTGCTAATTGGCACAGTTCCCGACATTGTTGGGGGTCGAGAGTTAGGGGTTTTTCTGCCAAAACATGATAACCGTGGTGGAGAGCATTTTTAATTAAGGTATAGTGGGTACTGGCGGGAGTGGCGATCGCGATCGCTCTTAATTCTGGTAATTGCTTCACAGTCTCCCAATCTGTCGTCAATAATATATTTTCATCTAAATTAAATTGCTGTTTAACTGTTGTTAATCGCTCTGGATTTGGATCTACAATTGCCAATACAATCACTTGAGGATGAGCTAAAAAATTTCGTAGCAAATGCACTCCCCAACGTCCTACACCAATCACAGCAATGCCAATTTTATTCATTTTTTATTCCTGCTCAGTCACAGTTAAATAAGCTATTTTAGCAGCAGCTTGTTCAGCAGCTTTAATTGATCGTCCTTTGCCTTGTCCTAACATTTGTTCGTGTAACCAAACTTCCGCAAAAAAACGTTCTTGAGTTTGCTGGGGTTGACCAATTTCCATCACTCGATACTCTGGTAAAACTTTAAATTGTGCCTGAGTCCATTCTTGTAATGCAGCTTTGTAGTTCAATCTAGCAGGATCAAGGCGAATTTCTGCGGCTAGTCGTTGGAAGTGGGGATCTAACCAAGGACGAATCAGTTCTAAATTGTGAGTGCTGAGGTAAAATGCACCCAAAACCGCTTCAAAGGCATCTGCTAACCGTGACTCTTGACCAACAATATCTGCCGTAGCACTGCCAGCCACCAATAAGTATAATTCTAAACCATATTCTTTAGCTAATTGGCAAAGAATGCGATCGCTCACCAACACCGAACGAATAGCCGCAAAATCTCCCACTGAACAATCAGGATAATGTTCCCACAATACCACAGCAGCTACCAGCCTCACAACTGCATCACCAACAAATTCCAATTGTTCATAATTTGCTGTCTCAGAAACAGTTGGATGAGTCAGTGCCAAATCTAGCAATTCCCATTTAACAGGGATTTTTGGGGACAAACCTAACTTTTGAACTAAACTTTCAAGTTGCCGTTGACGGCGGGGATAAACGCGGGACATCAGGGAATAGGGGAAAAAAGGGTAATAACTCTTAACTTAGCATTAAATTATAGTGTATCAATACAAGTTGTTTGGCAGAATCTGGAATTAGCGTCATATCAGGTATCACCTATCCTAAAATAAAGATATTAAAGGAGAGATAAACCCAGGGCTGTTTCATTCTAAAATTTGACATTTTATGTATTCACGATAATGCGTCATTTTAGACTTTAGGGATTCTATTTCACCACGGCTGAAAACACCTAAATTCGTTGCTTAAATCTAGAATAAAATAACTCTGCGGCCAGTTATGACCGAGGGGATAAATTTAGATTATCCCACTCTGACAGAAGAGGGAGAATTTAGACTTTTCAAACACCCTCTAAATCACTGTTGACTCCTGACTCCTGACTAAGCAAACCCTAAGTAGAATCCGAAATGGGGATAGTTTATATTGTTTCTAATTAAGGAAACAAAAATCTTAACCCCAGAATTTAGTATGACTCGTCACCAGCCAGCAAATTCGTTTTCTTTTAATCGCTTTTTGAGTCGGTACAATTTGACAACCACTAAACTGGTAATTCCTGTACTGTTTAGCGTTGGTTTGGTCGGCTTCCTAGCAGTAAGTATAATTATTGACTTCAATCAAGTACATTACCTGACGATCGCTGCGGGTTCACGACGGGGGGAAAGTTATATTTTAAGTGAAGCGATCGCTCAAATAGTGGCAAAACATCAGCCGAAAATTCAAATTAAATTACTCGAAACCAACGGAACTGAGGAAAATATTAAAAGTTTAGAAGAAAATAAAGCCCAATTGGCCACTGCACAAGCGGATATCCCTACTCTACCATCAGCCCGACTCGTTACTAATTTATTTGCAGATGCCTTTCAGCTAGTAGTGACAAATACATCTGGAATTAACGATGTAGCCGGACTTAAAGGTAAACGTATTGCCTTACCACCACAAGGAGGTGGTCAATTTGAGTCTTTCTGGATGTTGGCTAAACATTACCGTCTTACAGCCAAGGATTTTACTTACAAAGCCGTTCCTGAACTAGAGGCTGATACTCTGTTTCGTAACCAACAAGTAGATGCAGTTTTTCGTGTCCGCGCACCTGGTAATGAATCGATCCAAAAACTTGTGCAAACCAGTAATGGCCGATTAGTATCCATTGACCAAGGTGCAGCCATGAAAATAACTTATCCAGCTTTAGATTCATCATTTATTCCTAAAGGTGCTTATCAAGGAAACCCACCAATTCCCCCGATTAATTTACCTGCGGTGAGTGTGCAAAGAACTCTTTTGGCTTCTAAAAATGTTGATCCAAGTGTAATTCGGCAAATTACAGCAATTTTGTACGATCATCGCCAAGAATTAGCTAATATTATGCCTTTAGCAGCTAATATCAGTCCTCCTAATGCTGTTGGTGGAACTGGTTTACCACTTCATTTAGGCGCTGCGGCTTATTATGACCGAGAAAAACCAAACTTCATTCAAGAGAATGCTGAATATTTGGGTTTTATACTGACTATTGTTTTGCTGTGCGGATCTTGGATTTGGCAAATTAAAGCGCGGCTAGAAATGGCTAAGAAAAATCGTGGTGATGGCTATAACCAGGATATTGTTAAACTGATGAAAACCATTGCCACTTGTTCGGATATGAAGAGTTTAGAACAAATTCGGGCTGATTTGTTGCATAAGTTTGAAAGGGTGGTGGAAGCTTTGGATCAGGATCGCATTAGTCCAGAAACCTTTCAGTCGTTTACTTTTACCTGGGAAGCAGCTATGTCAGAATTGCGCGATCGCCAACTTTGGCTAACTCGAATCCCTAAAAAATCATAGCTCCCTGGACTGATCTAGTTACAAAAGACCTCTAAATACTTTGGTGTCGCCAAGAATATTCTTGAAAAGCTCACGCAGAGGCGCAGAGGCGCGGAGAAGAATTTGAAGATCACGACTTTTGCAAGAGGTCTAAAGTCCTATTACCCTAATCACACCATTAATAGATATTGATTTATTGGTAAATAATGGATTAATATCTTTCCATTGCAAGGCTTTTGGAGATTTATTTGCTAAATACTTGACAAGATTTATGGTGAATAATACCATAAACAAAGCAACACTCTGAGGAGGAAGCTTGTAAATGACAACATTCCGGGATATGGATAATGGAAAAAATAATTACCAGCACGGAGAACTGAATTTAAGTTCTGAAGATTACAGTTTGCTAACTGACCTTTATCAGCTAACAATGGCAGCTTGTTATACAGGTGAAGGGATAGAACAAAAACGAGCCTGTTTTGAATTGTCTGTTAGACGTTTACCAGAGGGTTGTGGTTATTTGATTGCCATGGGTTTAGCCCAAGCCTTAGAATATTTAGCCAAATTCCGCTTTTATCCTGGGCAAATTGCAGCTTTGCAAAGTATGGGGGTTTTTACTCATGCCCCTGAGTGTTTTTGGTCGTTACTGGCTGAGGGTAGATTTACTGGTGATGTGTGGGCTGTTCCTGAAGGGACGGCAATTTTTGCCAATGAGCCATTTTTGCGGGTAGAAGCACCCCTTTGGCAAGGCCAATTAGTGGAAACCTATCTTTTAAATACCCTTAATTACCAAACTTTAATTGCAACTAGGGCGGCCAGGTTGCGTGATGTGGCTGGGGAAAAAGCGACACTTTTAGAATTTGGTACGAGGAGAGCTTTTAGTCCCCAAGGGGCTTTATGGGCGGCTAGGGCAGCTTTAGCGGGTGGGTTAGATGCCACTTCTAATGTGTTAGCAGCGCTACAGCTAGGGGAAAAACCAAGTGGTACGATGGCTCACGCTTTAGTAATGGCCTTGTCAGCTTTGGAAGGTTCTGAAGAACGGGCTTTTAGTGCTTTTCATCAATATTTTCCCGGTGCGCCATTGTTAATTGATACCTATAATACTGTTGGGGCTGCGGAAAGATTGGCTGAAAAGGTAAATTCTGGGGAAATGAAATTAACGGGGGTGAGGTTAGATTCTGGGGATTTAGTAAGTTTATCAAAGGAAGTGCGATCGCTCTTACCGGGCGTATCAATTTTAGCTAGTGGTGACTTAGATGAATGGGAAATAGCTAGACTAAAAGCAGCAGGGGCAGAAATTGATGGTTATGGATTGGGAACAAAGTTAGTTACAGGTACACCTGTAAATGGAGTTTACAAACTTGTGGAAATTGATGATATTCCCGTGATGAAACAGTCTAGTGGAAAAATCACTTATCCAGGACGCAAACAGATTTTTCGTTCTTATGCAGGAGGTAAATTAGAAGTAGATAGATTGGGATTATTTAATGAAAATTCGATTAGAGAAAAGCCTTTATTAGAGTTGGTGATGCAAGCAGGTAAACAATTACAAAAATCGGAAAGTTTAGAAACAATTCGTCAACGTACTGCCGCCTCAGTTGCTAGTTTATCAGAGGAAACACGGTGTTTAGATCAACCTATTTCTGTGAAGGTGGAGATATCTGAACTGTTGCAGGAATTGACGGACAAAACGAAAATACTAACCGCAGAGACGCAGAGGACACAGAGGTAAATTTATGAGAATTGCTTTATTTGGTACAAGTGCCGACCCGCCAACGGCAGGACATCAAATGATTTTAAAATGGTTGTCTGAGTGTTATGATTGGGTAGCTGTTTGGGCGGCAGATAATCCTTTTAAGTCTCAGCAAACGCCGTTACCTCACCGAGCGGCTATGTTACAACTGTTAATTAAAGATATAAATGCGCCCAGGGATAATATTAGTTTAGAGCAAGAATTAAGTAGTTGGAGAACAATAGAAACATTAGAAAAATCCAAAGTCCGTTGGGGTAATGAAACTGAATATACCTTGGTAATTGGTTCTGATTTATTGGAACAGTTGCCACGTTGGTATCAAGTTGAAGATTTATTACAACAAGTGCAATTATTGGTAATTCCCCGACCAGGATATGTAATAGATGAATTTAGCTTAGAGGGAGTTAAACAGCTAGGGGGAAGAATAGCGATCGCTAGTTTAACAGGTTTGGATGTTTCTTCAACAGCCTTTCGTGAGCAAAAAGATCCCGAAACCCTCACACCACCTGTAGTTGCCTATATTAACCAAGAGCATTTGTACGAATGCCAGTACGTCACCCAAAAAAGATTCTAAACCCGACAAATCAACAACCTTTGGCTGATTTCAAAGTTGGTGTTGATAATGTTATTTTTTCTGTAGACACCGCCCAAAATCGGCTATTAGTTCTCCTCGTCATGCGACAGCAAGAGCCATTTTCCAATCATTGGAGTCTTCCTGGTACTTTGGTACGTCAAGGAGAATCTTTAGAAGATGCTGCCTATCGCATTATGGCAGAAAAAATTAAAGTCAATAATCTCTATCTTGAACAACTCTATACTTTTGGCGGACCCAATCGTGATCCCAGAGAAAAAACTGATAGTTATGGAGTCCGTTATTTATCAGTTAGTTACTTTGCTTTAGTTAGGTTTGAAGAAGCCGAATTAATTGCCGATAAAGTCGCAGGAATCGCTTGGTATCCAGTTAAACAAATTCCCCAGTTAGCATTTGATCATCATGAAATTATCACCTATGGACATAGAAGATTAAAAAACAAATTAGAATACAGTCCTGTAGCTTTTGAAGTATTACCAGATGTATTTACTTTAAATGATTTATATCAACTATACACAACAGTTTTAGGAGAAAATTTTTCAGATTATTCTAACTTTAGAGCGCGGTTACTAAAATTAGGATTTTTATCTGATACTGGCATAAAAGTTTCAAGAGGAGCAGGTCGTCCAGCCAGTTTGTATAAATTTGATGCTGAAGCTTTTGCCCCTTTAAAAGATAAACCATTAGTGTTTATTTAGGACTTCCAAAAATTTCTTGTGCTGCGAGCGTTTTGTTTGCTAATCATGAAAGACGGGTAGGATGACCATTCCATAAAATGGGATAACCTATTTTCTCATATTCCCCTAAAAAACACAAAAATTCTCATAAACTCTTCTTTCTTTATTTCCTTCGCTCCTATTCCTCCATGAAAACAAACTTTACCATAGGCATAGCTCAACTTAATCCTATTATTGGTGACTTGCCTGGAAACGCTCAAAAAATATTAGAACTGGCACAAAAAGCAGCATTTAAGAATGTACGTTTATTACTGACTCCAGAGTTATCTATATGTGGTTATCCACCGAGAGATTTATTGCTAAATCCTAGCTTTGTCGAAGCAATGGACACCACATTACAAAAATTAGCCCAAGACTTACCGCCAAATTTAACTGTATTAGTAGGAACTGTAGTTAAAAATTCCCAAGCGCACATTCACGGTGGTAAAACCTTGTTTAATAGTATGGCTTTATTGCAAGCAGGTCAAATTAAACAATATTTCCATAAACGACTATTACCAACTTATGATGTATTTGATGAAAAACGCTATTTTGAACCAGGACTGCAAGCTAATTATTTCACATTAGATGATATAAAAATCGGCGTAACTATTTGCGAAGATTTATGGAATGATGATGATTTTTGGGGAAAACGTAGTTATGCCATGAATCCGATTGCTGATTTAGCAAATATTGGTGTAGATTTAATTGTAAATTTATCAGCATCTCCCTACACTGTTGGGAAACAGCAAGTACGGGAAGCCATGTTAAAACATAGCGCCGTGAATTTCGACCAGCCAATTATCTATACTAATCAAGTCGGAGGAAATGATGATTTAATTTTTGATGGTCGTAGTTTTGCCTTGAATCGTGGTGGTGAAATTGTTAGTCGTGCGAAAGGTTTTGAAACTGATTTAGTAGTAATAGAATTTGATAAAAAACAACAGGATTTACAGTTGAACTCTGTAACAACCCCTGCTGAATCTGAAGACGAAGAAATTTGGCAAGCTTTGGTTTTAGGAGTGGGAGATTATGCTAGTAAATGCCGTTTTTCTCAAGTGGTATTGGGGTTAAGTGGTGGAGTAGATTCCGCTTTAGTTGCCGCAATTGCTACTGCTGCACTGGGGAAAGAAAATGTTTTTGGTGTTTTGATGCCTTCTCCCTATAGTTCCCAACATTCCATTACTGATGCTTTAAAATTAGGTGATAATTTGGGCATTAAAACGCAAATTTTACCCATTGGTGAATTAATGCAAGGCTTTGATAACACACTCGTTGAGTTATTTGCTGGTACAGAATTTGGTATTGCCGAAGAGAATATTCAATCGCGGATTCGTGGTACATTGTTGATGGCGATCGCTAACAAATTTGGTCATCTACTGTTATCAACCGGCAACAAATCAGAAATGGCCGTTGGTTACTGCACCCTCTACGGCGATATGAATGGCGGTTTAGCTGTAATTGCAGATGTACCCAAAACCCGTGTATATTCCCTCTGTCATTGGTTAAACTCCCACAGCAACAGAGAAATCATTCCCCAAAACATCCTCACCAAACCACCAAGCGCCGAACTCAAACCCGGACAAGTTGACCAAGATTCCCTCCCAGCTTACGAAGTTCTCGATGATATCTTACAACGCCTAATCCAAAACCACCAATCAGCCGCAGACATAGTTGCCGCAGGTCATGATTCAGCCATTGTAAACCGAGTTATACAAATGGTGTCCCGTGCCGAATTTAAACGCCGACAAGCACCCCCTGGATTAAAAATCACAGACCGCGCCTTTGGTACTGGTTGGAGAATGCCTATTGCGAGTAAAATTGGTTAATACATTTTCTTCTTTGCGTCTTTGCGCGAAATAAATCATGCCAAAAAAACGTCGCCGTATTCCCAAAATTGCAACCAAACCCAATAAGCGCAAGAAAGAAGAATACTATCACGAACCGGGAACTATTCCAGGAACAATTATTGTTGATGAAAGTTCTGAACAACCGATAATTTTCTTAATTGATTATAGCCAAACCACACTTACTTGTAAACAAATAATTAACCCAGAGGATTGTAGCTACTATTTAGATACAGAATCAATTTCTTGGGTAGACGTTCAAGGGTTAGGTAATAAAGATATTTTACATCGTTTAGGTCAAACTTTTGACTTACACGCCCTGATTTTAGAAGATGTAGTTAATATGGGAGAACGACCAAAAGTAGAAGATTATGAAGATCAATTAGTCATAATTGCCCGTATGGTAGTCCCTAACCAAAATAATCACAGTTTTTATAGTGAACAAGTAAGTTTAGTCTTAGGAAAACATTATCTATTAACAATTCAAGAAGAACCAGAACATGATTGTTTTGAAGGAGTAAGATCCCGAATTGACAAAGGTAAAGGAGTTATTCGCAGACAAGGTGCTGATTATTTAGCTTATGCTTTATTAGATGCAATCATTGATGGTTTTTTTCCTGTTTTAGAACTTTATGGTGAGCGACTTGAAGATTTAGAAGAAGAGGTGATAGTCAATCCTACTCAAGATACATTATATAAAATTTATCAAATTCGGAGAGAATTATTACAACTGCGTCGAGCAATTTGGCCACAACGCGATGCCATTAATACTCTGATTAGGGATGAAAGTGAATTGATTAGTGGTGAGGTAAGAATTTATCTCAGAGATTGTTCTGATCATACAGTACAAGTAATGGAAATGGTGGAAACATATCGAGAATTGGCATCAGGATTAATGGATGTTTATCTTTCGGCAGTTAGTAATAAAATGAATGAAATTATGAAACTGCTGACCGTCGTTTCTTCCGTTTTTATTCCGTTAACTTTTGTCGCTGGTATCTATGGAATGAATTTCAATACAGAAAAATCACCCTATAATATGCCTGAATTAAACTGGTATTGGGGATATCCAATGTGTTTGGGACTAATGGCAGTTATGGCTACAGGTATGATAACATTATTTTGGCGACGGGGTTGGCTGACTAATTCAGTCAATTTTAAGGCAGATCAAGAAAAATAATTCAAAGTTCGGGATATGTAGTTTATATTCTGGGTTATGGTAATGAAAAACGGTGATCAGAATCTACTTGTTTTAACGTTCTATGTAATTGGTGTTTATTACACATTCAATCGGATGATTGAATCTATCGACGATATGGTGAAGTTAGATTTTAAAAAAAGTGTCATTGAAGAACAATTAAAAGAACAAAATCTTCAAGATACAATTGGCATTTCCTTTAAAACTAGCACTTATTCCTTAGAAAAGCTAAATGATAACTTGAAAGATTTATCAGTTAACATTGAAAATAAATCTGACAGTTTAGTTGTATATGTTGACTGGGATAATAGCTCTTTGGTGGTTGAACATAGCAAGCAATCACGGCGAGTAATCCGCAAATCTCCAGATTTAATCAGGGATTTGGCTATGTCACAAATTGCCACGATTGTTGCTCCTAAAAAAACAACCTCTGAAACTATCACCGCAGAAGATGTTTTAAAACGTGATAAAGATTCGGGAACATATAGCCCTGGATCGCCTTTGATTAATATTGTTGGTTTGAAGAATCAGAAAAAGTTGTATAAAGAATTTATGGAAGGTACAAAAAATATAGAATTTTCACTACAATTGGTGCTAAGAATTTCCGAATTGCGTGTAGGTTTAGCACCTGGGTTAAATGTTCCAGCAGTTTCAATTATTAATTGTCCTTTCACGATCACAAAATTACCTTGGACTTACGCGCTACCTTGGAATAAGAAGAAGTAATTTTATTTATTTAAATTCAATAGCATTGCTATACCAGACAATAAAAGTTTAAAATGTAATAGAGAGAGTAGAGGTAGGCAATTACAGATCAGTCATCAAGACTGGTTTGAGGAAAGTCCGGGCTCCCGAAAGACCAGACTTGCTGGATAACCCCCAGTGCGAGCGATCGCGAGGATAGTGCCACAGAAAGATACCGCCAAAATATTAATTGTTTTGGTAAGGGTGCAAAGGTGCGGTAAGAGCGCACCAGCAGCGTCGAGAGGCGCTGGCTCGGTAAACCCCGGTTGGGAGCAAGGCCGGAGGAACTATAGGTTGGTCTTTTACCAGTTCCGCTTGAAAAGAGCCGCTAGAGGCGTTTGGTAACAACCGTCCCAGATAGATAATTGCCCTCGCAAGAGAACAGAACCCGGCTTATGATCGACTCTCTTTTTAAACGGACTGTGGATATTTTATTTTCCATAGTTCGTTTTTTAAATTACTACAGAGAACTAGAGCTATTTAAACTCAAATATTTAATCTAATATATGGTTATGTGTAGCATGGATAATAAAATGAACACAAGTAATATAAAATCTTTTTCGGTGTATGGTCTTTTCGGAACAGATGATGTACACATTCCTTTTGATGAGAATATAAAAATACTCATTGGAGAGAATGGACTTGGAAAAACTCAAGTTTTAAATATTTTTTATTACACTTTAACAAGGAATTTTTTTAGACTTGGTGAATTTAGCTTTGATAAATTGATTTTAGAATTTCCTAACGGAAAACCTATTGAGATTCCTAAACTTAATGTAGATGAATTGATTAAACAAATTTATGAAAATCCTATAATCATGGATGAATTTGATAATCAAATTAGATTTCAATATCATAATCTTATGATAGGATATGAGATTTTAAGAAATAGATTTATACAAAGCAAAATCGATCTGGTATATACATCAGATAGTTCTAAAGCTACTTCTGAAATTAAAAAGCGCAGTGGTTTTAATATACAAATTGGAACAAAAAAAGTACATATATTCAACTCTTTTTTTAGTCAATGTGAAAAAGAAATTGAATCAAGGATCGAAGGTAGTGATATTATGTATTTTCCAACATATAGGCGTGTTGAAGAAGATTTGCATAATCTTGGTTATAATGATGACGAACTTTTAAATCAAGAAAATACACTTATCCAATTTGGAATGGATGATGTTGAAAACCGTTTTAAGCAAATTGAAAGTACAATTGATAAACTTTTAAAGGAAGGATTTTCTAAAATTACTTCAGAAATTTTAAGTCAGCTAGTAAAAGGATCTTCTCAAACAGACAATAGTTTTTTGAATAAAATTGACGAAAATGATATTGAAATTATTTTAGCAAGGGTTGGTAAAGAATTATCTGAAAACGATAAAAATGAAATAAGAAACAGTGTTAAGACTCAATCGTTTGAAAACCCATCTCTAACTTATATTCTTCAAAAATTAGTGGAAATTTATGAAAAGCAGAAACAATTAGATGATTCGGTGAAACTTTTTAGAGATATTTGTAATAAATATTTAATCAACAAAGAGGTATTTTATGATGAAAGTGCAATCAAAATATTTATTAAATCAAAGAGAAATTCTTCTGAAATTTCATTGAGTAAACTTTCATCTGGAGAAAAGCAAATTATTTCAATGTTTTCTAAAATTTACCTTTCCGAAAGTCATAAACGATTTATTGTACTTTTTGATGAGCCAGAATTATCATTATCTATTTTTTGGCAAAGAACCTTGTTACCTGATATTGTCAATTCAGGTAAATGTAATTTTCTTTTGGCTGTAACCCATTCACCTTTCATATTTGAAAATGAATTGGATAGATATGCTATTGGCTTAAATGAGTATTTTCACCCTGTCTAAATCTTGTAAATTATGAATGCAGACGATTTAAGAAGAGCAAGAGAATCAACTAATGTACCTTACCAAGAGTTTAATAACCTTGTTAGTAAAGATAAAAACGGTTTATTTTGCTTTTTTGAAGGAAAAGATAATCCCTATTATTACTCAAGAATAAAAAAACTAACAACATTAAATATTCAACCCATAATATGTAATCGTAGAAAATCGGTGTTAAAAGTGTACGAACTTATTAATTATCATAGAGAATATGATAAATACAAAAAGGCATTTTTCATTGATAGGGATTTTAATGAACCTTTACCACCACATAATCCGCCAATCTTTGAAACGCCTTGTTATTCTATTGAAAATTTTTATGTTTCATTAGATGTTTTCAAAGAAATTATTAAAAATGAATTTAATTTATCGGAAGCTAGTGAGACTTATGAAAGTTGTATCATACTTTTTACAGAAAGACAAAAGGAGTTTCACGAAGCTACAATTTTGTTTAACGCTTGGTATGCTTGTTTAATAAAAATTAGAAATATTACAGGAAAGGAAACAGGTGTGGATTTAAATGATAAATTTCCAAATAAGTTTATTGATTTAACATTACAGTCAATTTCAGCAAAATATGATTTTGAAAAAATAAAACAGACTTTCCCAAAAGCATTAGAAGTTTCAGAGGATATTTTAAACACAAAGCTTGCCGAGTTTACTAATTGCGATCAATGTAAAGTTTTTAGAGGTAAATATGAAATGCAGTTTATACTTAAAATGATTGAATTAATACTACAAGATTCGTCAAATGATCAGAAATATATTCAACAAAAAATAAAGTTTATTTTTGGTAAAAATTTAACGAACAATCAAGCTATCAGTATTTTTTCTGCCTATGCTGAAACTCCTGAAAGTTTGAATCATTATATAACACAAGTAAGTTCTTAGAGGAGTTGCGATCGCTAATTCCAGATTCTGCCAAACAACTTGTATTGATACAGGATCCCAAACCCACGGAGGTGGCCTTCCCGTAGGAAAGCCGCTACGCGCCATGCCTGTGTAGATGCGGTTTTTAAGCGCCGATTTAATCTTAAGTTGACACGTATGAGTTGTATCATACTTTTTAACGCTTTTCCCTTCACTCGAAGATCTTATTTTACCATTTTAAACCATTCAGTAATTCCCTCAGCTAAAGCTTGTGACATTTTTTTTTGTTCTTGGGGGTTAATAGATTGTTCAAATTCGTCGGGATTACTCATGAAACCCAATTCCAGTAATACCGAAGGTGCAGCATTTGGTCTAGTTAAGGCTAAATTATTCCAAAACACACCGTAGGAAGGTCGGTTGAATTTTTTAACTACATAGTTATGTAAAAATATTGCTGGACTGTGGGACTGGGTATGATACCAAAAAGTACCAAAACCTTTAGTATTTTCCGCGTCACCATTATCGGGTAAAGAGTTATGATGGATAGAAAGAGCGATCGCTGGTTCTTCTCTACTTATTATCTCCATCCTCTCCACCAAAGAAACATCCCGATCATCCTCCCTTGTCATCACCACCGTTGCCCCCCGCTTCACCAACTCATCCCGCAGCAACTTAGAAACAACTAAATTTACATCTTTTTCTAAATACCCCGTTGGTCCACTAGCACCAGATTCCTTTCCCCCATGACCAGGATCTAGTAAAATTTTAATATTAGACAACGGTTTACGTCGATTATTCCCCATCACAGGCGGTTGACGCAGAGTTAAAACCAGAGTTGTATTCTCATATTTCAGCTTATAACCCCACTGTTGAGGTTTTTTGAGGTTGAAGGTGTAATTGACCTGTGTAGGAGTCACCTGTTGCCAATCTAGGCGAGAAATTAGGGGGTTATCATCTAGGCGAATTGTGTCAGTTTGGGCAGTGGTATTATAAAGGCTGAGAGTAAAAGAATTATCACCCTGCTGTACACTCACAGGAACAGGAATTTGTAACGGGAAGCGGATTTCCATTGCACCGGGAACTTGACGAGATGCCACACTGCGAATTATCGTCTGTGGTGGAATAGCGCCGGGGAGAGTTTGGGTTTCCTTGCCATTAATCCAAGCACCATAATCTAAACGTAACCAATCACCATCTTTCCCTGTCACCGTCAACCTCGTTCCTTGGGGTAAAGGTGTGAGTCGAGAATAATCGGTACTAGAACCGGTACGGGCTACCCCAGAAGGTACTGTCACCTCAGCCACAGGTAACTGTCCAGGGGTGAGGATTTGGACTTTTCCTGGACTTGGCTGAGTGATTTTTTGTCCATTCAGAGTTAAATTAAATTGGGGTTGACCTAAATCACCAGGATTTGTAAAGGTCGTGCAACCTTGATATTTGCTAACATTAGAAATACTAGCCTGATTCAGCCCGGTTAAAATACTGGAATTAGCGGGTAAATCTGCCTTTGACGGTTGAGGTAAAAGATTAATAGTTTGACTAGCTAGTTTAACAGAAACATTAGCTTGCAAAGGCGCGATCGCACTAAAACAAATTAGTTCTCCTGGTAGTCTAGCAATATCGACAGAGGGAGTCAGGGAATCCTTGGCAAAACCTAACCCATCTGGTAACTGAGGTTGAGTAGAAAGTCTTGTTACCTTAATCTCTCGTTCCTGATTTTGGTGACGAATTGTAAATATATTTTCTCCCAATTGTAAGGGGAAACTAGGGGAAAAATGACCAGCCTTGTTACGCTTAACTGGTTTACCGTTAATCAAAACCTGTCCATTTACTGGTGCTGTACCGATAAAAAATATTTTTTCTGTACTGGTTTGGTGTTTGGCTGGGGGATAAACTATTAACAGTGATGCTTGCGGTTGCGCCCAGGCCAGGGAGGAGGCGAAAATAAAGCTAAATATTACCAATCCTAAGAGTTTTTTCATAGCAAAAATACGAAATATCTATAGTAACTCATTGAGACGTAAGGAAGTTTCAGAAGTTTCAGTGCATTTTCCCATAAATCTGCCATGATACCATGAAAAATCAAATACTTTTATCGCCATACAACTCTAGGATTTACGCACAAGTCACTGAAAAACAAACCACAGAGGCACAGAGGTCACAGAGAAATGAGGTTTTGAAAGATATTTTGGGTAAGTCCTGAACTTAATTTCCAACTTAGGCAACAAAAAAGTCAAAAAAAATATCTACAGTAGTAGTAGTAAATCTAAATATTTTTTCAACACGGCAATGGAAAACCAACCATCTAACAAACAAAATTTTACAGACACCACTACATCCCCCTGGAAAAAGAGACTTGCTTCTCTATCCCTAATTCTATTGGGTTCAGGTATGACATTAGCTGGTGGATATATAGGAAATAACCATCAACAAATGTCTAAAAAGGCATCTGATTTTGCTGTCAGTCGGGTAAATGCTGCCCCTGTATTACCAGCTAACGCAGATCCTAACTTTATTACTCAGGTAGTGCAGAAGGTGGGTCCAGCAGTGGTAAGAATAGACTCATCCCGTACCGTTCAAAGTCGTGTACCTGATGAATTTAATGATCCCTTTTTCCGACGCTTTTTTGGTTCAGAGTTTCCAGTAACACCAAGAAACCGAGTAGAAAGAGGAACCGGTTCTGGCTTTATTTTAGATGGTGACGGACGGATTCTCACCAATGCACACGTTGTTGATGGAACAAATACGGTAAAAGTTACCCTAAAGGATGGACGTAGCTTTCAAGGTAAAGTTCTGGGTAAGGACGAATTAACCGACGTTGCAGTGATCAAAATTGAAGCGAAAAACCTACCAAAGGTAAGTATAGGCAATTCTGATCAACTACAAGCAGGACAATGGGCGATCGCGATCGGTAATCCCCTTGGTTTAGATAATACCGTAACTACAGGCATTATTAGCGCCACCGGACGTTCTAGCAATCAAGTTGGTGTTCCCGATAAGCGTGTGGAATTTATTCAAACCGACGCAGCAATTAACCCCGGTAACTCTGGTGGTCCTTTGCTAAATGCCCGTGGTGAAGTCATCGGTATGAACACTGCTATTATTCAAAGAGCGCAAGGATTAGGATTTGCCATTCCTATTAATACCGCACAACGTATTTCTAATCAACTCATAGCCACAGGTAAAGTACAACATCCCTACTTGGGAATCCAAATGGTCGGTTTAACCCCCGAACTCAAGCAAAATATCAACTCAGATCCTAACAGTGGTTTAACTGTAACCGAGGATAAAGGGGTATTAATCGTCAAAGTTATGCCTAAATCCCCAGCAGCTAAAGCCGGGTTACGTGCTGGAGATATCATCCAAGGTATCAACGGTAGCCCAGTAACAGATGCTTCTAGTGTCCAAAAAGCCGTAGAAAACACCCAAGTTGGCCGAAATTTGAGCTTACAATTGCGTCGCAACGGACAAAATATTCAAGTATCTGTCAGCCCTGGTGCTTTCCCCGCTCAGTTACAATAGTCTAGGATCTAGCAGGTGACACCAAATTTCCTATAAATACCCTAGAGACGTTCCATGGAACGTCTCTACATTCAAGAAATGGGATTAAGAATTAATGTATCCTGTTTTTTCCTGGAGGTATTTAACAACCGTTTTGTATGAATCTAAGTTACTAACGGGGTGAAGTATAAAAGGTTGAGTAATATCAGGCAACCAAAAAGTTAATCTACCGTTCTCTTCATAATAAAAAGAATTGATCGAATTAAGATTAATTATGTATTCATTTTTCTGGTAACTTATTTTCACCCAATAAGCATCATTTAATTCCGCGTTTTTTAAATATTCTGTATATTCAAAAATTTTCCTATAATCCTCCAAATTACTAACAGGATTGACTACTATAGGTACAGCACAATCAGGCAGCCAAAATGTAACTCTACCGTTATTTTCATAACAAAAGGTATTAATACGGTCAAAATTAATTACATAAACTTTCCTTAAATATTGAATCTTTTCCCAGTATGCCACAAAATTGCCTCTTGACCCACTGTATATTTTTCTGTTTGCTACAGTAATTTTACACAGTATACAGCAAATTATTCCCAAGTCTAGATTTTTTTGGCAATTTTCCTAAAATGGAGTTAGTTATTGAACTTGGTAGTTGATGATGTATACTAAAAACCGTTGGGACATGGACTTTTACAAAATTACGAAAAACCCAAATTTGTAGGGTTTTAGCAGTGATCACACGTGTCAACTTAAGCCCCAGCGACTGGAAGTCGCGGCTACACAAACAAAGTCCGCCTTCGCGGACTCAGGAAAAATCGAGGGTCTGAAACCCACGGAGGTGGGTTTTGCCTGTGTAGATGCGGTTTTTAACCGCCGATTTAATCTTAAGTTGACACGTATGAGTAGTGCTAAACCCTTACCCAGAGAATGAAATGATTAAGCCGTGTTTAGTATATTAAGAAACTTTAACTGGTGTTGGTTTCTCGGTCATGGGGTGAGTGAGGGATATTGCAGCTTGCATGAACCCTTGAAATAAAGGATGAGGGGTATTAGGACGGGATTGAAATTCTGGATGGAATTGACAGGCCAAAAAGAACGGGTGATTTGGATATTCGACAATTTCCACTAAGCGTCCGTCGGGAGAAGTGCCGCTAACAACATAACCAGAATCTAATAATTGTTCGCGGTAGACATTATTAAATTCATAACGATGGCGATGGCGTTCATAAATCACTTCTTCTTGATATAGTTGGAAAGCCAATGTACCAGGAAGAATCCGACAAGGATATAATCCTAAACGCATTGTACCACCTAAATCTACTACATCTTGCTGTTCTGGCAATAAGTTAATTACTGGATCTATAGTATAGGGATCAAATTCGGCACTGTTGGCTTTGAGTAATCCTTCGACATTTCTAGCCCATTCAATTACAGAACATTGCATCCCTAAGCATAAACCTAAAAAGGGAATTTGGCGATCGCGTGCGTACTTAATCGCTGCAATTTTGCCATCTACGCCCCGAATACCAAAACCGCCGGGGACAATTATACCATCAACACCAGCCAAATAGTTTTCTGGTGATTCAGTTTCTAAGACTTCGGAATTTATCCACCGCAAACGCAAATCACCATGAGTAGCAATAGCAGCATGACGCAAGGCTTCTACCACGGAAAGATAGGCATCACTTAATCTCACATATTTACCAACAATGGCAATTTCGATGCTGTATTTAGGACTATACATCCGTTCTACCATTGTTTGCCAATGGGTCAAATCTGGCTTGCGTCGTTCCATTTGTAGCAAATCTAAGGCTCTATCTGCCAAACCTTCCCGTTCCATTGTTAATGGTACTTCATAGATACTGCTGGCATCTTGGGCAGCAATCACACATTCTACAGGGACATCGCAAAATTCTGATAATTTTTGTTTCAAGCCGACTGGGATAGGGCGATCGCTACGGCAAACTAAAATATCTGGTTGAATGCCAATGGATCTCAATTCTTTGACAGAATGTTGAGTAGGTTTGGTTTTCATCTCCCCGGCCGAAGCAATCCACGGCAACAGTGTAACGTGCATATACAGAACATTTTGCCGTCCCACTTCTTTCCGTAACTGCCGAATCGCTTCTAAAAACGGCAGAGATTCAATATCTCCCACCGTTCCCCCAATTTCTGTAATCACAACTGCGGGATTGGTTTCTTTGGCAACTCTCAGAATCCGATCTTTAATTTCATTGGTAATATGGGGAATCACCTGGACTGTACCACCATTGTAATCGCCCCGGCGTTCCTTATTGATGACTGATTGATAAATCAAGCCAGTAGTCACACTATTTAACCGTGACATCGAGGTATCCGTAAACCGTTCGTAGTGACCCAAATCTAAATCTGTTTCCGCACCATCTTGGGTAACAAATACTTCCCCATGCTGAAAAGGACTCATTGTGCCTGGATCAATGTTAATATAAGGGTCGAGTTTAAGAATCGACACGGAATAATCCCGTGATTTAAGCAGCCGTCCCAAACTTGCTGCTACAATGCCTTTACCAATACTGGAGACAACCCCTCCAGTCACAAAGATAAACTTAGTCATAGTATTTTCAATTTCTAGCAACTTCTAAAAATACGTCCCGTCTACATTTGGATAAATCAGGGTTTTCCTGTTGTATCCACCATCCTTTCTTGGTCATTGTGCCACAGTAGTTAATCAGAAATCTTCTGTGTTTCCATCGTGAAAAAGCTTTTAGTTTCAGTAGTATTGACTTATTTTTTCTCCTCCTCTGTAGCTTATGCACAATCATCCCTTGTAGTAGTTTTTCCACCAATAAACTACCAAACCAGTACAGAAAAAATATTTTTTATTGGTACAGCACCATCAGATGAGCAAGTTATAATTAATGGTAATCCAGTTAAGCGTCACAAAATCGGTCATTTTTCCCCTAGCGTCCCCTTAAAGTTAGGGGAGAATACATTTACAATTCGTCACCCAAATGAAGAAGGTGAGATTAAGGTAATTAGACGTTCTCTAGATCCTGAGTTATCCCAAGGGGTAGCTTTTGCTAAAGATTCCCTCACTCCCTCTGTTGATCTTGCCAGATTACCAGGTGAACTAATTTGTTTTGGAGCGATCGCACGTCCTAATGCTATTGTCTCAGTTAAACTGAATAATCGAACTATTGCTCTTTTATCTCAACCAGCACAGGCTCAACTACCTGCTAATATTAGTGTGTTAACGGGAAAAAATGCTCCTATTACTGCTAATTTTAGCAATTACCAAGGTTGCACAACCTTTACAAATCCTGGAGATTTAGGGCAACCCCAATTTAATTTAACCCTGAATGGTCAAACAATCACTCAATCAAGTCCAGGAAAAGTTCAAATCCTCACTCCTGAACAGTTACCTGTGGTTGAGGTGACAGTACCTTCTGGAGTAGCCCGTACTGGTGCTAGTACCGATTATTCTCGACTTACACCTTTACCCCAAGGAACTAGGTTGACGGTGACAGGGAAAGATGGTGATTGGTTACGTTTAGATTATGGTGCTTGGATTAATAGCCAGGAAACCCAAACTCTCCCCGGTACTATTCCACCACAGACGATAATTCGCAGTGTGGCATCTCGTCAAGTCCCCGGTGCAGTAGAAATCCGCTTCCCGTTACAAGTTCCTGTTCCTGTGAGTGTACAGCAGGGTGATAATTACTTTACTCTCAGCCTCTATAATACCACTGCCCAAACTGACACCATTCGTTTAGATGACAATCCCTTAATTTCTCGCCTAGATTGGCAACAGGTGACTCCTACACAGGTCAATTACACTTTCAACCTCAAAAAGCTCCAACAGTGGGGTTATAAGCTGAAATATGAAAATACAACTTTGGTTTTAACTCTGCGTCAACCACCGATGATGGGGAATAATCGACGCAAGCCTTTGTCTAATATTAAGATTTTACTAAATCCGGGACACGGTGGTAAAGAATTTGGTTCAAGGGGAGGGAGGGGCTATTTAGCAAAAGATGTAAATTTGGCGTTATCGAAGTTGCTGCGGGATGAGTTGGTGAAGCGCGGTGCAACGGTGGTGATGACAAGGGAGGATGATCGGGATGTTTCTTTGGTTGAACGTCAGGAGATAATTAATCGAGAAGAACCAGCGATCGCTCTTTCTATCCATTATAACTTTTTACCTGATGATGGTAATACTGAAAAAATTAGGGGGTTGATGAGTTTTTGGTATCATCCCCAAGCACACAGCCCTGCAATATTTTTACATAATTACTTGGTTAACAAACACCGTGAACCTTCCTATGGCGTGTTTTGGAATAATTTAGCCCTGACTCGTCCCTCAACTGCACCTGCGGTTTTATTAGAATTTCGTTTGATGAGTAATGTTGATGAATTTGAGGAGTTAGTCAACCCTGAACAACAGAAGAAAATCGCAAGGACTTTGGCTGATGGGGTAACTGAATGGTTTAAGATAGTGAAATAAACTTGGTATTGCTTTGAGAATTGTAGTTTTTTACCAATATAATCAATGTCCCAACCATTTTTAATATAACTAGCCAAAAGTTACAGCAAATTGTCATCAAACCTGGAACAAGAACCCCACCCCCAACCCCCTCCCCGCAAGCGATGAGGGGGCTAGGATGCAATACGGTTCGTTTAAGGACTGTAGAGACGTTCCATGGAACGTCTCTACAAGGGTTTCCGGCTGATGAATTTGTTTAACCGAACTGTATTGGGCTAGGATGTACCTTATATGATTGGAAATCGCTGTAATTACTGGAGTTTAGACTTAATGGTTGCTAATAATTGGGCAATTTGCTGATTAATAGTTGTGACATCAAATCGCAAACTAGCGTTAATTTGGGCGTTTTTAGCTATGGTTGCGGTTTTTTCCGGTTCTTGTATACAGGCTGTAATTACTTGGGCTAATTCTTGGGGGTTCGCTGGTGTGACTAAAAAACCATTGATTCCCTGTTCTACTAATTCTACTGCTCCACCGGCTTTAGCTGCAACCACTGGTCTGCCAGAAAGCATGGCTTCTACAATCACTCTACCAAAGGGTTCGGGGGCAATGGATGTATGTGCTACAAGGTTACAAGCTGCCATTAATTGGGGAATATCTGAGCGAAATCCGAGAAATTTCACCCGATTTTCTAATTTTAATTCTTTTACTTGCTGGTGTAATTGTTGAATATAGTCTTGTTCCCCAAATAGGGCATCACCAACTAAAATAACTGTTGTTTCTGGGGGACAGTTGGTTAAGGCAGATATTAAAATGTGCTGTCCTTTCCAAGGTGCAAGACGGCTGAAGTGTCCGATGATAAATTTTGATTCTAGTCCTAATTCTGTTCTGGTTTTTTGAATTTCAGTTTCGGGAATTTGATAAGTTTGGGGAGTAAAACCATTGTAGACTACTTTTACAATGCCTGATTTTCCTCCCGCTTGGATAAAGGCTGTTTTACTCGCTTGGGAGTTGGCAATTACTAAGGATGCAAAGCGATTTGCTAGGGTAATGGCTACATTAAGGTTAGTTTGGCTAAAGTGTTCTTTAGAAAGGATATCATGTAGATGATACACTAGGGGACGACGGGCGAAAAAACTAGCGATCGCTCCTATAACTAAGGCTTTTTGTGTGTTAGCATAAATTAAGTCATATTCTTGAGCGCGTTGAATTACTTTTTTAATTAAAGGTACTAATTGCCCTAAACTAAATAATGCTTGGAATAAGCTACTGTCTTTACTTACTTTAATGGCTTGAGTTCCTAAAACCTCGACTGGGATAGAATGTTGTTGAAGTAAAGTTTTAAAAGATCCATCTGCGAATAATCCTACAAGTGCTTTTTCACGATATGGTTTGGCGATATCTATTAAACACAGTTCTGCACCTCCTGGTTTACCGCTTTGGTCTAAAAAAAGAATTTTCATGAGTTTCACAGAAGTAATTAATTAAGATAATAAAACTTGTCTTACTTGTTGAGATATATTAGTCCAATCGTAGTTTTTAACTGTGTAATTACGACATTCTTCTCTGGTGGGTAAGGCAATTTTTTGTAATATTGCTTGTTCTATTTTTTCCGCTATACTTTCAACAGAAATTGAGTCAGTAATTAAATCTGGTGAAAAGTTTTGTAATATTTCTGGCATTCCTCCGACTGGGGTGCATACAACCGGAGTTCCACAAGCTAAAGATTCGATCACTGCTAACCCAAATCCTTCAAAAGATTGACTCGGCATTACTGTTAAATCAGCAGCTTGATAAGCTACAGGTAATTGTTCATCTGGTAGAAAACCTAAAAATTTAATATTGTTTTCTAGTCCCAATTCTATGGCTTGTTGTTGTAGCATGGTTTGGATATGACCACGACCAGCTATCGCTAACCAGATGTCAGGAATTGTTTGTTTAATGATTGCTAAAGCTTGTAACAATTTATCAATTCCCATCCGATGAACTAGACGACGGGATGTAAATAATATAGGTCGATTAGTAGGCCAATCTAACTGTATTCTAGCTGCTTGAGGAGATAAATTGGTTTGAAAGCGATTGATATCAACTCCACCAGGGATAATGTGAATTTTACTCCAGGGAATTTGGTAATCTTGGTGTAAAATTTTGCCAAAGGCTTGACTGAGGACAATGAAGCGATCGCACTTTTGATAAGTGTTTTTTTCCACTAAGTATTTTTTGATTAAAATGCTGAGTTTTTTATTAACTGCTTCTTGTTTACTCTCCCAAGCCCAGGGTCCATGAAAGTTAAAGGTAATGGGTACATCTTTGGGTAAAAGATCCAAAATAGGAAAACTATATAATGCAAAGTGTAAATTAATTGCATCAGGTCTACTAACTCTTGTTTTTTGAAAGTTGGTACGAATTGATGATAACCTTTGCCAAATTGGACTATCTGGATTAGCTAAGTTTGTGAGTTTAACTGGTGTATTTTCTGGAGTTTCTGGTAAA
Organism: Cronbergia sp. UHCC 0137; assembly: GCF_034932285.1. NCBI lineage: Bacteria > Bacillati > Cyanobacteriota > Cyanophyceae > Nostocales > Nostocaceae > Cronbergia > Cronbergia sp. UHCC 0137. Next base: position 36,721 of record NZ_JAYGHC010000007.1, on the reverse strand, counting down.
CCAACTCCACATAATTCTACTTGGTCTTGAGTATCTACTAATTTATGGGTTAGTTCATAAATATACCTTTCTAATCCTCCTGGAGTTTTAGGAAACCATCCCGTTCCTAAAGTCAGAATAGATGCAGGTGCTAAATCATATTTTTTTTTGTTATCTTCCACTTATTTATCTCCATAAATTGCGTTTGTATCTGTTTGCTTTAACACCGAATCAAAATAGTTTTTAGATTTAGTAGCAAACTAACACTGGTAATACTTATCATCTATAAATTATGATTGTCATTGTTATATTTCCTAGATATTGATCTAAATCTGGATAGAAATAAAAAATCAAGTAATGTATCTAACAAACCAAGAATAATGCAAAATTAAAACAACGGTTAATCGTCAAAACCCTCATTTTATAGGCTTACTACCAGAAATATAACAATTATAGATGTAAATTTATCAAGACTACTCAAGATTTAAAAAATATTTTTTTGATAAAGTTTTGGTGAATAATCTTATTTTTCAGATGGTTTTTGCTAGTTTATGTATATTCTCTTGGAAGTAATATTGTAGGTCGCTAGTTAGGGAAAATCTGATCTGATTCCTGAGTAAACAACTAGCTGACTTGGTTAATGATCTGGAATTATTAGCCGAAATTTGCTGTCTCTTTTGCTGTGCTATTTACCTAATCATGAATATCCCCAAAATGATGCTTAAAGAATTTTGATTTTAGCACTTTTATGAGAAACAGATTTATGCCACAACTCGTCCAATTTCGCCAAAGACTCAATCACTACATCAAGAATTTATTTCCGAGTAGATATTGGCAGAAAAAACAAATTCTCAAAATCTTACTAGGTCTAATCTGTGGAATCCTTGTGACTTTTGTAGGTTCTAAAATGGACTGGGCTGTGACTAAACCGCCTGGATTCACCTATACAACTTCTTGGATTGGTAATACAATTGGCAATGGGAAACTGCGGGTACAAAATAATATTGAGGGAATGTTTGTAACGCCTGATGGTACTATTTATACGAATAGCCATTGGGATGAAGCGGGTGCAGAAGCGGGAATATATAAAGATGGTAAACCAATTGACCTTCTGGATGATACCCACGGTTGGAATCGTCTTGGTGGTAAAGCAGTAACGAGAGATGATAAGTATATTTACATGGCGATGATTCAAGGGGGGATGAATCACAAAACCCAGGATTATCCGCCGGAGGGTAAAAATTGGTACTGTGTCAGACGCTATGATCTAGAGGGAAAACCCGCACCGTTCAAAGGTGGACGTGGTTGGGATAAAAGTATGTTAATTGCCAGTGATACCAGTGAAGTAACGGGATTAGCGATCGCTAATAATCAGTTATTTGTCAGTAATGCTGAAGCCAATCAGGTTACTATTTACGACACTGATAAAATGGAGGAAATAAGGAAATTTACTGTTGCTAGTCCCCAAGCGATCGCTGTTGATAAACAAGGAAGTCTTTGGACGATTCAACGCAGAGATGGAGATAAATTTGGTAAGATTGTCCATTATTCGCCCACAGGAACGAGATTATCAGAAGAAATTAAAGATGTAATCACACCAACAGCGATCGCTCTTGATTTTCAAGGTAAACTGTTAGTTACAGAAAATGGACCCCTTCAGCAAGTGCTGATTTACAACATCAAAAATTCTCAACCTGTACAAATCGGGACAATTGGCAGCAAAAATGGCATTTATAGTGGCGTAGCAGGTGAGGTACAAAATTCCAAACTTTACGGTTTAACCGCAGTAGGTGTGGATGGTGCTGGCAATGTCTATGTCAATAGTAATGGCTTTAACCATTCTGGGACAGACTTGAGGAAATTTTCACCATCAGGAAAAATGGAATGGAAATTACTAGGATTAATATTTGTCGATAATGCCGATGCAGATCCTAAAACCGATGGTGTAGATGTATTTACCAAACAAGAACGATACTTGATGGACTACAGCAAACCCGCAGGTAAACAATGGACATATAAAGCTTACACCCTTAATCCCTTCAAATATCCCCAAGATCCACGTTTGCATACATCCCCAGATGGTACATTTGTGCGGCGAATTAAAGGAAAACCTTATTTGTTCCTCACAGATATGTACAACAGCTTTCTAGAAATCTATCGTTTTCAACCAGCAACAGACGGTAAAATTGCCATACCTGCGGGGATGTTTGTGGGTACAAATGAAAGCAATAAACCATCCATTAAAGGTGATTGGCCACCCTCTCAACCAACAACAGGAGAATGGATTTGGCGTGATGGTAATGGTAATGGTACTTTTGAATCAACAGAATACGATCGCCATAAAGACTATCCCTACATAGGAGGATGGTGGGTAGATAGCAAGGGGGATGTTTGGAAAACTTTGCGAACAAAAGATGGCATTCGTCACTATCCATTACAAGGAATAGATGCCAAAGGTAATCCCATCTATACCTATAAATCCATGGAAAAGGACACAACTCCCGTCATGTTTACCGACTTACGGCGACTTGAGTATTTTCCAGAAACAGATACAATGTATTTATCTGGTTTTACAGCAGAACATCCAGCCTTTGAAGACGATGCCAAAGTTGTAGGATCAGAAATTGCCCGTTTTGACAATTGGAGTAAGGGAAATCGCACCCCCCGTTGGCGAACTGTAGTCCCTTACGATACCACTGGTAAGCGGGAAGTTTCTACATCATCCATCAGTGCATCTGGTGATTATGTGTTTACTGTCACCACAAAAACCGCCGAACTCTATGTTTATCAAGCATCAACAGGAAATTTAATCTATAGGTTAAAGCCAGGTCCAGAAGTTGGTGGAGAAAGTGGTTGGATTGATATTCCCTACGGTATTCGCGCCTTTCGTCGTTCTAACGGTGAATATTTAGTGTTCGCTGAAGAAAATTGGAAAGGAAAGGTACTTGTGTATCAATTGCCCATTTAAGCCACTTTAAGATTTTGGGCGGTTAGAAACCGCATCTACACAGGCATGGCGCGTAGCGGCTTTCCGTAGGAAAGGCCACCTCCGTGGGTTTCATTAGTTTATTAGTCCACGCAGATTTTTGGCGGTTAGAAACCGCATCTACACAGGCAAAACCCACCTCCGTGGGTTTCATTAGTTTATTAGTCCACGGAGGTGGACTTTGTTTTTGTAGCCGCGACTTCCAGTCGCCAGGGCTTGAGTTAATATTATAGCAACCGCCAAGGTGGTTAGGACATCAATTGTTAGGGCAGGTTGACGTAAGCTATTGATGAAAGGAGTTTCACAACAGGGTTTTACTCCTGACTCCTGACTCCTGACTCCTGCTATAAAAAATTATGACCAGTCCTTAGATAGATTTATAGATCCAGTATTTCGTTCCATTAGTGAGAGTACATACAGGGTTTAACTTTTTACAATCAAGATTAGAGATGACTGTCAGGAGTGTGATGTCATGCTATTTAAAGACCGACAAGAAGCGGGTCAATTATTAGCAGAAAAATTAAAACCTTATGCCGATCGCCCAGACGTGACAGTATTAGCCTTGCCCAGGGGAGGTGTACCTGTAGCTTTTGAAGTAGCCAAAGCCCTCAAAGCCCCCTTGGATGTTTTGGTAGTCAGGAAATTAGGTGTACCCAATCATGCAGAATTGGCCATGGGTGCGATCGCCCCTGGGGGAGTACGGATACTGAATCAGCAGATAGTCCAAGAAGAACATATCACCGATGATGCGATCGCGAGAATCGCCATTCAAGAAGAAAGAGAACTAGAACGACGGGAATACCTTTATCGTCAAAATCGCCCATTTCCTCAACTTCGAGGGCAAACAGTGATCTTAATAGATGATGGTTTAGCTACCGGCGCAACCATGTGGGCCGCAGTAGTCGCAGTTCGGCAACAGCAACCAGCACATATTATTATTGGTGTACCAGTCGCATCCCCAGAAACCTGCCAACAATTAGCCGCAGCCGTAGACGAAATAATTTGTATCCACCAACCCAAATCCTTTTACAGTGTCGGTCTTTGGTACGAAGACTTTCCTCAAACCAGCGATCGCCAAGTTCAAGACCTACTCCACCAAATAGAACCAGTTATTGTCCATTAGATCTAAAAACATGAAAATTCCACCTGAAATTACCTATCGCAATTTAGAAAAAACAGATGCGATCGATGCCCTAGTTCAGGAAAAGATTAGCAAATTAGAACATATTTGTAATTACATCAGCAGTTGTCGCATAGCCATCGAAAAAGTGAGCGATCGCCCCCGTAGTGGTTCACCTTATCGAGTCCGAATTGATCTTACTGTTCCCCCAGGCCATGAACTCGTAGCAGAAAAAAATCCCAGTGAAGGAATCCAATACGAACCCCTCAATGCAGTAATTCGAGAAGCCTTTGATGCTATGCGTCACCAGCTATCTAAACTTACCCAACTTCAACGTCCTAGTGAACAAGCCAGCAGAGATGAAACAGCACAAGAAACTACAGGCTTCGTCACCAAACTATTTCGAGATCAAGGTTACGGTTTCCTCAAAACCTTAGACGGTCAAGAAATCTACTTCCACCGCAACAGCATCTTACATAACCACTTCGATCGCTTAGAAATTGGTACCGGAGTCCATTTTTCCTTAGAACAAGGTGAACAAGGGCCCCAAGCCAGCACCGTTAAAATCATCGACAAACCAGGTGTCCGTGCCGGTAAATCAGACCAAACCCTCATTCAACCCCCCTTAGATTGGAGACAATAACAGAGTGAACACCCAAACCAATCAACTCCAACAAACTGCTTCTCAAATCTTGGCCGCCATGTTGTCAAATCCCCACATTTACCCCCAAATTAGTGATGCAGGAGGGCGTGGAACAATGGAACAGAAACTAATAATAGTCGCCATTGAAATAGCAGAAAACCTAATTAACCATCTTGAAAATAACCATCAACCAAGCTAAAAATAACATCTTCTAAGAGGTTGTTTTAAAACTTTTTCCTGTGGGATATGACATCCCCAGATCCCCCTAAATCCCCCTTAGAAAGGGGGATTTTGAGAAATCTCTTCTAAGAGGATGTTTGAAAAGTTTTTGGCGAATATAATAGAGCCTCCGGCACGCTAATGCGAACGCTACTACACAAACGAAGTCCACCTGTATGGACTAATGAAAAATCAGGGCTTTTGAACCCACGAAGGTTGGTTTTGTCTGTGTAGCCGCGTTCGCATTAGCGTGCCGGAGGCTCTATTATAATCGCCAAGGAATGTATGAATTTAGACTTTTCAAACAACCTATAACAGAATAAGTAAGTCAGCGTTCAAATTTGTCGATTGTAGGGTGGGCAATGCCCACCAAAACCCGGTCTTAGAACTTTTCAAATATCATTAATGATTTCCATAGCAGAATAACTTTATGAAAAGGTTAACTTTATATTAATAGAAGAATAAAAAATCTTGTGTTGAATAAACCCCAATTTAAACAATAAAAAAAACTGTTATTACTTAACAAATGTGCATAAGAAATGGCATAATAATTAGTAACTAATCACACTGATGATAGTTAGATTAAACAAAGTTCGTCAAACTTTGTTATTTCATCACACTACCCCTTAATATATCAGCAAAACTACTTGCATGAACAAAAATGATTTGAACTTATGATTAAATTCATCTGGATATCTCCATTATCCTACCAGTAAAACTTCTCCCCTCGGTGAAATTGCCTAGATCACACAATTCCCAAATAATTCTTCCATCTATTTTGTAGCTTCCTTTTGTCTTACCGTGAACTAAGAGGTAATTTTATGGCATCTATTAATGAGATTATTCTGAGAAATACAAATCCTTTTAGTGACATTGACTCAGTTATAAGTTGGCATAAGCAGGAACAATCAGAATCCACAGTTGATTATATTCATCAAGAAGCATTTGTCACAATTGAAGCTTTACTAAATCAAGTTATACAAGATCACCGTACACGCACAGTTCTGATTAATTGTCATAGTGGTTCTGGTAAAACCTATTTACTAACTAGACTGAGAAAGCAATTTCACTTCAAATCATATTTTGCTTATATACCTCCCTTTCCTGATCGTGAGTGGATTTGGCGGCATATTCTCCGTTATACAGTTGATAGTTTGACACAACCATCAGAAGATAGCCGAGAATCTCAACTATTAACTTGGTTATCTGCTATGAAGCAAAGCAACACCAAGGAACGAATGTTCAGAGATGAGCTATTAGAGTTTTGGCGAAGCGATAAACAGAAATTTATTAACAAACTCAAAGAAATATATAAACAGGTCAACATTTATGATCCTGATACTTTCTTTGGCATACTCTTCGATTTGACTAATTCAGACCTTTATCCTTTAGCTTGTGGCTATTTGCGTGGTGATGATTTAAGCGAAGAATCTATGCAAGCATTAGGAATTAAAAAAACGATTGATACCGAAACAATAGCACGGGAAACCTTAGTCAATTTAGGTAAAGTAGCTGGTGATAATCAACCTATAGTCCTGTGTTTTGATCAAATAGAAAGTATTGGCTGCTTACCAGATGGCTCAATAGATTTACCAGCATTATTCACTGTCAATACCAAAATTAGAGACGAAGATCATAATTTTTTGATTATCATCAATATTTCTAACCATACTTGGGAAGAAAATGAATCGAAAATTAATCAGATCCAGCAGTCTCGGATTAATCAAAAAGTAGATTTATTAAATATTACCTTAGCACAGGCGGAACTAATCACATCTTCTAGACTTGCTACCATCCATTCTCAATCAAATCCTCAACCACCTTCACCAATTTATCCTTTAACTCGACAAATATTAGAAAAAGAGTTTCCTGAAGGAAGAACCAATCCTAGAGACCTAATCATTTGGGCTAGTAATATCTTTAAAGCCTATAAAAAATGGTTAGCGCAAGGTAATAAGCGGGGTGATTTCAACATTAATAAAGATCATCAAAGCTTAGAGGAAGAACATTTAGAGTTATTAGCAAACTTCAAAGTTAAATGGCGTGAAAGATTTACTACATTCCAGTATGATATTACACGAATTAATCAATTATCATCCCCTGAACTGATTCAAATTTTAAATGAAGCCTTAGTTGGTTCAGGAATAACAAAAATCACAAATCCCCTGTTTATTAGAACAAAGTATGCTGGCTATTCTTTAGGCTATGAATTACCAAATAAATCTGAAATGTTAGGAGTTGTTTGGACAGAAGATCCTAACAATATAAGTTTGTTTTATGTGATGGAAGCCTGTAGGAAAATGCTAGAAAAAAATAAATCTATCAAGATGTATCTAATTCGTGCAGAATCTTTAGGAAGTCCAGGTAATAAAGGTTATGAAGCTTATGAAGAGATTTTTACTAATTCTCGTCATGTTCACATTATCCCCAATTTAAATTCTGTTCACTACTTGGTTACTTATAACAGCTTTATTAGAGATGCTCGTGAAAGAGATTTGGTAATTGGTGGTAAGATGATTGATTTAGTTGGTTTACAGTCTTTAATCAATGAAACTAAGGTTTTACATGATTGTGCTTTATTGCAGTCTTTAGGGGTTGTAACAAAACCACCTGAGTTATTTGAGTCAGATAGTCAAATTGGTGCTAAAGATGCTTTTAAACCAATGAAATCGAAAAAGGAATTGGTAGATAGTAAGGATTACATTTTGAATCTAGTAGCAACTCAATATTTTTTGAGTAGACAAATTTTAATTCAAAACACCTGTATTCATTTTCCAGAATTGAAAGAATCTCAAATTGATGGATTAGTTCAACAGTTATGTTGGGAGAAAAAGGTGAAGATTATTGGACATAAAGCCCCACCAGAGTCGCAGTTAGTTTGCATCTTTCAAGAAGGGTAAAGGGTCAATTTTTGCGCTGAATACAGGAATTATGTCTCATGCAGAGACGCAAAAGAAAAGTCTAGCCATTGCCTATATCCGTAACACTTTTCAGCTTGTTATAAGTTTCTTTCCCAAAATTATCAATTTTATGTTCACCTGGTTTAGTAGATTTTTCGAGATTATTCCAAGTTAATTTTTCACCAGGCTGTCGCCAAGAGTTAATAGCGTTTAATGCTGCTTTTATGTTGGTAATTTTCATTCCATAATGTTTTAATTCGTTTGTAATATCTTCATCTGTTGCTATTAATAAATCCAGCTTTTTAGCTGGGGGATCTGAAGTGATATCTTTGATAGTACGTTTTTCAGGAATTATTGTAAGTTTTTGAATATCAGATGATAAATTTTCAATCTTACTTTCAATTGATCTCAATTTTTCATCATAATCTGATTTGCTATTTTCAGCAGTCAGTTTTTTAATAAGTGGGGTAAGTATTTGAATAATGGATGATAAATCTTCAATCTTACGAAAATTAGAAAATAGTTGTTGTATTTGAGTATGAATTGGTTTTAGCTTTTGTTCAAATAAAATACCAATATCTGTTTCTTTGCTTCTATTTTCAATTTTTTCACTTTCATTTGCATTACTAACTAATAACTGCATTTCTTGTTTAGCAATAGCAGCTTGTTCATCAGTCATATCAAATACCCAGACCCAGAGCCTTTCAATATCCAGTTCTTTAGCAACTAAACACCAATCAGCCCCATAGACAAGCTCATATTCTTCTTCTTCGCTATAAGCTTCAGTTCGTCGGACAATTAAAGGAATTAAGTTAGTACCTTGCTGGATAAGACTACTTTTTAGGTATTCTTGTCTTTCTAAAGAGATTTCTACAATTTCAGAAGAAGGAATAGCAATTTGGAAAGTGTAAATTTGTCCGTGGGAAATTGGTTTAATCCGTAAACGATCAATAATTGAATTACTGGTTTCTAATGATGTCATTTTTGTTAGTCCTGATTTTTAGTAATAGAAATTAAGTGTTTTGCCAGTTCAATATAGCAACTAAAAGCATCCTGGGCAGATTCTTTATCTTTAGCAGTTAAACGATTATCAAATTCTGCATAACACAATGGATATCCTTTATCTTCATCTGCCACATTAGAAACGATGTTTAAGCGTGGTATCCATGTTTTTTGTGGAAACAATTCTATAGTTTTGTTCTGAGGATTATTAGCAATTATATCATGGATTTTTTGAGCCATGTTAGCAGTATTTTTATTAGCATTTCTATCATACATACTAACTGCAATACCCAAAATTGGCAAAGATTCATCTCTAGATTGATCTAGTGCAATAGTTCTATTGATAACATACTCTAATGCTCTAATGGGATAAGGAGATAAATGAGTAGGAATTAATATTCCTGTTGAAGCCATTAATGAAATAGTATTAGCTTTACCAAAAGATGGTGGTGGATCGATTAAGATATAATCGTATTGATCTTGATATTTCTTGAGTTTCTTGGCTAATACACGATCAATATCCGGTGTCATAATCAACATCGCTTCCATTTCACTTAATCGAATATGAGATGGAATAATATCAAGTTCAACATCATCAAACTGTTTATGAATTACTGTATCTTCTACGGTAGTTCTTGGTTCAGTTAATAAATAACTAATATCTTTCTTGCCTTGCTGTTCAACATCTTCTAAAGGATCTATTCCTAATCCCATCGTTAAGTTAGCTTGAGGATCAATATCTATTAGCAATACACGTCTACCTAATTTGTTAAGAGCAGCAGCAAGATTGATAGTTGTCGTCGTCTTACCTACTCCACCTTTGTTATTAAATACCGTAATAATCATTGCTTTTTTATCCTTTTTAATTTCTGGTAACATCTCTTTTTTTTGGGTAACTTGTTCTTGTTGAACAGGAGTGTTTTTAGGTTTATCGAATAAGCCAAACATATTTTCTTGCTCCACTGCTTTGGAAATTAAATTTAAGAATTGCAAACGAATATTTTGTTGATTTCTATAAAGACTTTCATTAAAACTTAAATAAGTTTTTTTAGATAAAATTTTGTAAAATATCCTTTTTTTGTCAATAAGCATGACTTGGGAATATTCAACAAGTGTTGTAATTTTATCATTATGATTATACAGTATACGAAATTCATACCCATTAGTTAAAAGACCTAAAACAGCGCCAGTTCGACGTATATATTTATTAATTTGCCAAACACTATGGGATATTTTTTTAGACGGTGCTTTTACTTCAATAACTAAATAAGCTGGCTTTGTTAAAACTGTATCTGGCTGACCTACTAAGAAATCAAGTTTAGACTGTAAAACTACTAACTGAGATTGCCAATCTTCACTACTGTAACCTAGAATACTTAACATAGGAACTATAACTTTTTGTTCTACATCGGATTCATTGCTGCTCCGACTGATCCCATTAAAAATACGTGTAAGGTTAGAGTCATTCTCAGCAGTCATACTAATACAGTGAGGCAATCAACTTTACAATTGTATCTGCTTATGGTTTCTTTGTAGAAAAGGTTGTCATACTTTTTTAATAAAATGTAACATACCCTACACTATATATTTTCAGAGTCTATAAATCTATCTTTTACTATATAATCCTGACTAACAGATGCGTAAAATATCACTAAAGCTATTTTTTCACATCTACCAAAAGGCATAAGTTAGTTAAAATTTAAATTCATCAGAAAAAGTGTACGCTACCTAAACGGGAAAGCGTAATTAGAGGAGTTAACCAATGGGATATGTAATTGCGACCGCAAATATGAAAGGTGGAGTTGGTAAAACTACACTCACCGTCAATATAGCTACTTGTTTGGCTAAAAATCACGGAAAACGGGTACTTGTTCTCGATTTAGATAGTCAAATTAGTGCTACACTCAGTCTGATGTCGCCTGTGGATTTTGCCAAACGTCGCAAACAAAGAAAGACATTTAGGTATTTAATAGATGAAGTAATTAATCCTGAACCAAATTCTAAATTGATCATTCAGGATATCATTCAACCGCAAGTTTGTAATCTCCCTGGATTGGATTTATTGCCAGGAGATATTGACTTATACGATGAATTTGTGGTTTCAGAAATGCTCCATAATCAATCTGTTGCTTTAGGTGAACAGGATTTTGAAACGATTTGGAATCGCTTTGAACGAGTGTTGATTAACAACATTTTAAAAACAGTGCGTGATGAATATGATTTTATTCTTTTAGATTGCGCTCCTGGCTATAATCTCATGACTCGCAGTGCTTTAGCTACCAGCGATTTTTACATTTTACCTGCTAAACCTGAACCTTTATCTGTGGTAGGTATTCAATTACTAGAAAGGCGTATTGCTCAATTAAAAGATAGTCACGAACATGAAACTAAAATCAATATCAAAATGTTGGGTATTGTTTTTAGTATGTGCAATAATAATCTTTTAACTGGTAGGTATTATAAACAAGTAATGCACCGAGTTGTAGAAGATTTTGGTGTAGAAAAAATTTGTCAAGCGCAAATACCAGTTGATGTAAATGTTGCTAAAGCTGTTGATAGTTTTATGCCTGTTGTGTTAATGAATCCTGGTTCTGCTGGTTCTAAGGCATTTTCTCAATTAACTCAGGAGTTGTTACAGAAATTGTAATGTTAAAATTCTAGGGACTTGGGATAAACTAGGGGCAGGAAAAAAGGACAGGGGCGTATTGTAATACGCCCTTATTTTGCTTTACACAGGTTGGTTTTATTCTGTCCACCTATTTAAAACGGATGATTTTATCTGTTAAACTATTCTTATTTAAAAACACAAAATGAAAAAATAAAGTTGGGGATAATGTTTATTCTACCTAATTTAGATGATGAACAGACGATCGCTATCGCGGAGGATCAGCACTCCAAAGAAATCGCTAACTATCTAAAAACCACAAATCATAGTCCTGAAAGTCTAGCTCAAGCATTCCATAACCGGGGTTTAGCAAAATTTCAGCGTGGAGATAATTTAGGGGCTATTGCAGATATAGAAACGGCTTTGCAGTGGGATGGTAATTTTGCCCCAGGGTATAATAATCGGGGGAATATTTTTCAGGTTTTAGGTAGATATACAGAAGCGATCGCTGATTACAACCGCAGCTTAGAAATTAACCCCAACTTTGCCCAAGCTTACTATAATCGAGGTTTAGTTTTTTGCCAACTCCAAGAATATCAAAGAGCGATCGCTGATTTCAACCAAGCCCTAAAACTCAATCCTGAAGACGTACAAGCCTACTGTGAACGGGGCTTAATATATAGTACATTGGGAGATGATCAAGGGGCAATTAACGACTATAACCGAGCCTTACAGATCGATCCCACCCTGGCTTTAGTCTACAGCTATCGGGCTAGAGAGCATCACCAATTGGGCAATTATGAAGGGGCAATCAAAGACTATAATCAAGCATTACAGATGAATCCTCGTTTAGCTACCGCATACTATGGACGGGGAATGGTACGGGAAGCTATGCAAGATTTACCAAGAGCAATTGACGATCATAGCCAAGCCATAGAAATCGCTCCTGATTTTGCTCTAGCATACTTGAATCGGGGTAATATTCACCGTTTGTTAGGAAACTTATCGGCAGCAATTCAAGACTATAATCAAGCATTAAAACTAGACTCTAATTTGTTAGAAGCATACTATAATCGGGGTTCTAGCCATTATATTTTACAAGACTTTGCTAGTGCGATCGCTGATTACAACCAAGCATTACAACTAAATCCCCAGTTAGAAATATTGTACAGCGATCGCGCCAATGCTCATTATGCTTTAGGAGATTATCATAGCGCCATCAAAGATTACAATCGAGCGATCGCTATTAATCCTAACTTAGCCCAAGATTGGTTTAATCGAGGTCGTAGTCATCTACTTTTACAAAACCTACAACCAGCACTTCAAGACTTAAACCAAGCCTTACAACTCCAACCCCGTTATGCTTTAGCTTATCTAGTCCGCGCACATATTCAGCGCAACTTAAACAATGATCAAAAAGCAATTGAAGACCTGCAAAAATCTGCTGATCTCTTTTATCAAGAAGGAAATATGCAATATTATCAAGAAATCCTCAACTTACAGCGAGTTAGATAAAAATAGTTTGTCTGAATCAGGATAACCAGGATTTTAGGATGTACAGGATTGTAGTTTATAGCTTTTCTGTGAATATTGAATCCTCATGAATATTAATTCTATCATTTATAAAAACCATAAGTGATCAAAAATATCCTGTTAATCCTCTAATCCTGGACATCCTGATTCAGACAAAGAATATCCTGTTAATCCTCTAATCCTGGACATCTTGATTCTGACAGCTTACCTGCGCCTCGGCGTGAAAAAAATTGTCCTTCCAGCTTAATGTCAAGGTAAACTGGTAGAATTGACCGATAAACAAAATTAAGAAGATGACTGCATTTTTATTAGAAATTGGTACAGAAGAACTACCAGCAAACTTTTTGAGTGACGCTATTGTACAATGGCGATCGCGCATTCCCCAAACTTTAGAAACCCATAGCCTCAAAGCCGAATCTATCGAAGTTTACGGAACACCCCGACGGTTAGCAGTTCTGATCACCGGTTTACCCACCCAGCAACCAGACAGAGAAGAAGAAATCAAAGGACCCCCCGCACAAGCAGCATTTAAAGATGGTAAACCCACACCCGCAGCAGTCGGTTTCGCCAAAAAACAAGGTGTGGAACTAGAAGCTTTAGAAATTCGACCCACAGACAAAGGTGATTTTGTCTTCGTTCAGAAAAAGACTCCCGGAAAACCAGTCGGGGAAATTTTAACCGAACTTGTTCCCCAATGGGTTTGGAATTTAGAAGGAAAAAGATTAATGCGTTGGGGAGATGGAGATAAAAGGTTTTCCCGTCCCATTCGCTGGTTAGTCGCTTTGTTAGATGGAGAAATTTTACCCTTAGAACTAGCAAATGGCGATAAAATTGTCAACAGTAATAGAATATCCCAAACTCATCGCGTTTTACACCCCGAACCCGTCACCATTTCCCACGCCACAGAATATGTAAATACCTTGCGTGATGCGTTTGTAATTGTCGCACCTGAAGAACGTTCAAATATTATCGCCCAACAAGTACAAGCAACAGCACAAAAGTTAGGCGGACACACACCAATTTATCCTGAACTGTTAGCAGAAGTGACAAATTTAGTCGAATATCCTTCCGTCGTAGTTGGAAAATTTGAAGATGAATTTTTAAACTTACCCACCGAAGTAACTACCACAGTTATGGTAAGTCATCAGCGTTACTTCCCAGTTTTCAAATCTGCTGACAGCAAAGAATTATTACCCAACTTCATCACCATTTCCAACGGCGACCCGACAAAATCAGATATCATTGCAGTGGGAAATGAAAGAGTAATTCGAGCGCGTTTAGCAGATGGTCGATTTTTTTATGAAGCCGATTTAGCCAAACCTTTAGAAAACTTTTTACCCCAATTAGAAAAAGTCACATTCCAAGAAGATTTAGGTTCTGTTCGTGCGAAAATTAATCGAGTCGTCAAAATTGCCGAACGCCTTACCAGCCAACTACAATTAACCGAAATTCAAACCCAACAAATCCAAAAAGCAGCCTTATTATGTAAAGCCGATTTAGTCACCCAAATGGTGTATGAATTTCCAGAATTGCAAGGAATCATGGGCGAAAAATACGCCTTAGCCAGTGGTGAAGATGCAGAAGTGGCTACAGCAATAGTTGAACATTATTTACCCAGAAACGCCGACGATAATTTACCCCAAACCATCACAGGTCAAATTGTCGGTTTAGCGGATAGATTAGATACTTTAGTGAGTATCTTTGGTTTAGGTTTAATACCCACAGGTTCATCTGATCCTTTTGCATTGCGTCGAGCCGCAAACGCAATCATTAATATTACCTGGTTTGCGAATTTGCCAATTAATTTAGATAAATTATTAGAGCAAATTACAACAGATTTTACCACAGCATTTAATAAAGATCAAGCATCATTAAATAACGCCTTGGGAGACTTTTTTCTCCAACGGATTCGCACCTTACTCCAAGAAGAAAAACAGATAGATTATGATTTAGTCAATGCTGTGTTAGGCGAAAATGACAAAGAGTATACAGAGAGGGCGTTAGAAGATTTATTAGACGTGCGCGATCGCTCTCTTTACTTACAAAAAATCCGCAACGATGGTACACTAGATAAAATTTACGAAACCGTCAACCGTTCCACCCGTCTCGCCGCCCAGGGAGACTTAGACTTCCAGCAACTAGAACCAACAACAGTAATCAAACCCGAACTCTTCCAAAAACCCTCCGAACCAGCATTCTACAAAGCCTTAATCGAATTAGCCCCCCAAACCCAAGCAGCACAAAAAACACGCAACTATCAACTATTAATCGCTGGACTCGAAAAAATCGCCCCCACCCTCAGCAAATTCTTTGATGGTGAAGATAGCGTCCTAGTCATGGACTCCAACCCAGAAATTAAACGAAATCGCCTAAATTTGCTCGGATTACTGCGAAATCATGCCCGCATTTTAGCAGACTTTGGAGCGATCGTCAAAAACCTGTAGTTACAGCAGTTTTCGATTAAACCCACCACAAAAATAATGTGGAATTAATCCTTCATCTGCGTTAATTTGCGTTCATCTGCGTTTAATTCCCCTTCCATCTGTGGTAGATTTGATGACAATTTGCTGTAAAACTCACAAAAAAGGTTTTAAACCCACGGAGGTGGGTTTTGTCTGTGTAGCCGCGACTTCCAGTCGCCAGGACTTTCTCACAAAAAATTGTGTAACTGTGAACAAATCGCGTTACCATAGAAAAGCTTAACCAGGGAACTCTGCTACACAGTCTATGCCAAGAGCCTCGATAATTGGATTAGGAAAATCCGGTGTTGCTGCGGCAAGATTGTTGAAACAGGAAGGCTGGGAGGTAGAAATAAATGACCTCAACACCTCCCCAACCCTCCTCCAACAACAACAAGAACTCGCCACCGAACAAATTACAGTCAAATTACAATCAACCCCCAACTTAGACGACTCACCGCAATTAATAGTAGTCAGTCCCGGAGTACCTTGGGACATACCCCTCCTAATCCAAGCGCGAGAACAGGGAATTGAAACCGTAGGCGAAATGGAACTAGCTTGGCGAAACCTGCAAAACATTCCTTGGGTAGCCATAACCGGCACAAACGGTAAAACCACCACCACAGCCCTAACTGCTGCCATTTTTCAAACCGCCGGACTCAACGCCCCCGCCTGTGGTAACATTGGTCATGCAGCCTGTGAAGTCGCCCTACTTCCAAAAAAACCAGACTGGATAATTGGCGAACTTAGCAGTTATCAAATCGAATCTTCCAACACCCTAGCACCTCAAATAGGAGTCTGGACAACATTCACACCAGACCATCTTGCTCGCCATAAAACCTTAGATAACTATTATAATATCAAAGCCAAACTGTTAAAAAAATCTCAGTTACAAATATTCAACGGCGACGATGCCTTTTTAAGCCAAATTGGATTAACCCATTGGCCAGATGCTTATTGGACAAGCGTTAAAGGAAAATATCACCTAATAAGTGAAAAAGGCTTTTATATTCAAGATGGTTGGGTAATAGAAAAATTAACAGCCACTTCCACACCAACACCCATAGTTGAAGTTTCCGCCTTACGAATGGTAGGAGAACATAACCAGCAAAATCTCCTCATGTCCGTAGCAGCAGCCCGTTTAGCAGGAATAGATAAAAATGCTATTATCCAAGCTGTACAAGAATTTCCCGGCGTACCCCATCGTTTAGAACATATCTGTACCTGGAAAAATATTGACTTTATTAATGATAGCAAAGCCACCAATTATGATGCCGCCGAAGTTGGTTTAACATCAGTCAAAAGTCCCACAATTTTGATTGCTGGTGGAGAAGCCAAAGCCGGAGACGATAACGCATGGTTAGCCAAAATTCAAGAAAAAGCTGCTGCTGTCTTACTCATTGGTACTGCTGCACCTAAATTTGCCCAACGTCTACAACAAATCGGATATTCAAATTATCACATTGTAGAAACAATGGAAAAAGCCATTCCCAAAGCCGCAGAGTTAGCCCAACAGCATCACGCACCTGTAATCTTACTATCCCCAGCCTGTGCCAGCTTCGACCAATACCCCAACTTTGAAATCCGTGGAGATCATTTTCGCCAACTCTCTCTGCGCCTCTGCGCCTCTGCGTGAAATAAAGCAAAAGCCTAGCTAAATACGTTAGATTGTAAATAAATGTAAATAACTCAGGCAATCATCCATGCGCGTAATTTTGATGACAGGTAAAGGTGGCGTAGGAAAAACCTCCGTCGCCGCCGCTACTGGACTTCGCTGTGCTGAACTCGGCTACCGGACATTGGTTTTAAGTACAGACCCCGCCCACTCCCTAGCAGACAGTTTTGATTTAGAATTGGGACACGCACCAAAACAAATTCGCCCTAATTTATGGGGTGCAGAACTAGACGCACTGCAAGAATTAGAAGGAAATTGGGGTGCGGTTAAACGCTACATTACCCAAGTTTTACAAGCCAGAGGTTTAGACGGCATACAAGCCGAAGAGTTGGCAATTTTACCAGGAATGGACGAAATATTTGGCTTAGTGAGAATGAAACGTCACTATGACGAAGGGGAATTTGACGTTTTAATCATTGACTCCGCCCCTACTGGTACAGCATTGCGTCTTTTAAGTTTACCAGAAGTTGGTGGCTGGTATATGCGGCGTTTTTACAAACCGTTTCAAAATATTTCCGTCGCACTCAGACCTTTGGTTGAACCTTTATTTAGACCAATTGCAGGTTTTTCCTTACCAGATAAAGAAGTAATGGATGCCCCTTATGAGTTTTATGAACAAATAGAAGCCCTAGAAAAAGTATTAACTGATAATACACAAACCTCCGTCCGGCTGGTGACAAATCCAGAAAAGATGGTAATTAAAGAATCTCTTCGCGCCCATGCTTATCTAAGTTTATATAATGTAGCAACAGATTTAGTAGTAGCTAATCGGATCATTCCCCCAGAAGTTCAAGACCCATTTTTCCAACGTTGGAAAGAAAATCAAGAACAATATCGCCAAGAAATTCATGACAACTTTCATCCTTTACCTGTGAAAGAAGTGCCACTTTTTTCGGAAGAAATGTGTGGTTTGGCAGCTTTAGAAAGATTGAAAGAAACCCTCTACAAAGATGAAGATCCGGCTCAAGTTTATTACAAAGAAACAACTATTCGAGTTGTTCAAGAAAATGGCCAATACAGTTTGGAACTTTATTTACCTAATATCCCCAAAAGCCAAGTTCAACTTAGTAAAACCGGGGATGAATTAAACATTACCATTGGTAATCATCGTCGTAATTTGGTATTACCCCAAGCCTTAGCAGCACTGCAACCATCAGGCGCAAAAATGGAAGATGATTATTTAAAAATCCGCTTCGCTGACATTGTAAAGGTGTAATTACCATAGATTGGGAAGCCCTTCACTTTGGACGGGTTTCCCCATATAAAGCGGTGTTTGACGTAAGAAAAACCAATATTTTTTACTCTATGGGAAACCTGGGAATTAAACTATCAATTTCTTGCATTAAACGCAAAGTTTCTGTTAAAGCCATGATAATTTTTTGATAATGTATAATTTCTTCAGTAGATAATTTTCGACTAGCATTTTTTCTATCTTTTAACCATTTATCTAATACTTGATATCCACCAACTTTAAATTCCCAGATATGTTGGGGAATATCTGTAAAATAACTTCGTTTATTTATATAAACTCTTTGTAATTCTGAATTATAAGTAACTTCACTAACTTGATTATCTCCTATTGGTTGGTATGTTGTAGTTAAGGTATTGAGTGTATCAGATTTCATTAAATGTAAATTAACTAACTCTTCTCCTTTGATAGCTAATGAGTTAAAAAGGTTTTGATTACTGGTTAAGGGAAGACGAGGAAAATCTATTTTCAAAAATTCAGCGTATCTACTACGATAAGTAGGACTGTGAAATATAGCATAAGCATAGTAAAATATTTCTTCCGGTGTTGGTTTTTTACCGAGTTTTGTTCTGATAACTTCTAAGAATTTTGAGGATAAGTTAGGAATTTTTTCTAAGAAAAGATTTGTTTGGTCATTTTCTGTATTTGGGTATGTGTAGAGAGGAAAAACATAAGTTAATTCTCTACTTTTAAGCGATACAATACAACGTTCTGTTAAAATCTCTGAACAAAATATATGATAAAAACCTGGTTCAACTTGCTGACGACAAGAAAGTAAAGCCATGTTATTACCCTTTAGCAAATGTCCCATTAATTCTTTACGACTATCTCCTCTTTCAATAATATTAGGATTATAATAAACCCAGCGATTATCAAATGGTCTATAAGCATATAGTAGTAGTTTTGATTGAATTTCATTTTCTTGGATATGTAATTTAGCTTTTTCTAAACTCCAATATTCTGTGTCTGTGATATTATATTTTTGTTTTAATTCTTCTAAGTTAGCATTTATTGCAATATCGTTAAACCGATTTGTTAGGTTTTCTTTATCATAATCAACACATACATTATCCCTCCTGGTTTGCGAACCAGCAGCATGAATTGGAAATATATCAGTAATACTCAAATCTTGTTTATACTCATCTTCATAATCAAAATTTTTCGGGGCAAAAAAGTAATTCGGTTCAGTTGGTTGTAAATCTATCCAATCAACATTATCTAAACTTGCTGATTCTAAAAACTTATATTTATCCTCACGATTTCCCCAAAGATCATAATATAATACCTTAGCCATTTCCTTAATTCCATCTCTGGATTTATAAGCAGTAGAACCATAATCAGGATGACTTTTTTCGCGTACAGCAATTAGAATTGCTACTCCTTGCTGAATATCAAAAACGTTCTGATCAACATTTCCATCTGGTGTAGTTTCTTTTAATAAAGAATTACCATGTAAATCCATTATATATAATCTATCAAAATACTTTAATAATTCCTCTCTCATTCCTCGATGAATTAAACCGTTGAGATAAGAGTGATTAGTAATAAAACCAATGATGCCACAATTTTGAGTAGTTTTTTCAATTTGATGTTGAGCAAAACGAATAAATTTAATATAATCATCATCTAAAGGTTGAATATTCTTCTCTTTTTCTAATCTAACTCTTCCTTTATATAACTCTAAAAGTTCTCCAATATGGGTTAATTCTGTAATGGTTTTACCAGCTTTACCAGTTTTATAAATCCTGTTCCAAAATGAACCAGTATATTCAACATCAGCTAAATATCTCTCTTCTTGATTTAATATCCTTTTGCGTTTACTGGCATTTTGGGAACTCACAGAATAAGGAGGATTTCCTAATACAACTGTAACAGAAACTTCTGTTTTTACTTTTGCTGCTTGACTTGATTCTTCTGCAATAATTTGTGTAATACCAGGAATTAATTCACTTTGCTTTATTCCTTCTTCTAAAGCATTAGTTAAATAAATTTTTAATCTTTCTTCAGGTGCAAATTTATAACCCAAATCTCCTAATAATAATCCTAATTTTAAATGTGCTATGGTATAAGGAGTCATCAACAATTCAAACCCAAATAAACGGTTTAAAAGTTTTGCATCTCTTAAAAACGTATTCCATTTATCAACACCATATTTAACGACATTATCACGAATTTGTTTAATTACTGCATATAAAAATGTTCCTGTTCCCGTCGCAGGGTCAAGAATAGTTACTCTTCTATTTCCTAAACCATATTCTAAATCAAAAATCTCTTCATTAACTAAAATATCATTAACAGAACGGACAATGAAATTTACTACAGGTTCAGGAGTGTAATAAACTCCTCTACTTTTTCTTAATGAAGCTTGATAAGCAGCTAAAAATGTTTCATAAAAGTGAATAACCGGATCTTCTGTCCGTGTTTCTCTTCCAAATGTTTCTAAAATATTGGTCATGTCAACTGAATTTAATAATTCTATTAAATTTTCAATTGATTTATGAATTTTGCTAACGCTATCAGTGGCAATAACTATATCAAATAAACCTTTTAAAAAGGGTATTCTATCACTAATATAAATACTTGCTGTTGTCCGGTTAAATGTAAATTCTCCTGGGTTTTGTGCATGACCAATTTTCGCAGTAAATAAACCATAAGCAATAGCTTGAGCATACATATCAGCAAACCGTTGATTGTCTGTATCAAGAATCAATATCTGTTTAAATGTTTCTTTTAATTGATTTAATTCATCGGTTTTTTCTTCTGTATCTAAAGTTGATTCAATCGCATTTTTAATGGTTTTGGTATAAGCTGCCATTTCTTTAGCCAAATCATAATAGTTATTAATATCTTTGGCTTTTTGATTGAGAAATAATTGCAGTAATTCTGTTATGGGTTGTAAATCATTAACTTGAATAATTTCGTTTTGTTCTAAATCAGCTATTTTGGCGGTCTTTTCACATTCTCCGTCTACATACCAACAAAATTCTAGATAATTAGTTAAAATTAAGTTATAACCAATGTTTGATTCTAAATAACGTTTGAGTTGTTCAGTTTTTTCTGCTTTGCTTAAATCAACATTAATATCTTTGGCTTCTATATATCCCACAATCCGATCATTTTTTCTGATAGTTAAATCGGGTATTCCTGCTTGATTTCCTTTTTCTTCAATTCTGGCATTAATCCCAATCATTAAACTTTCTATTAAATTTTTTAAGCTGGGGTAATGGCTGCGTTCTCCACCTCGTTTGATATTTTCTTGTAAATCGTTTAGATAGTTGGTAAATTCAGTCATGATGATAATCTAAAAAAAATGAACCGCAAATAAAGAAGGGAAGTTAATACCGCTTATTTAAGTCAATTTATGAAAGAAAAACCCTTTTTTTATAGAGACGTTCCATGGAACGTCTCTACTTGTGTTTGATCTTAGTATCACAAGAGAAATAATCAGATATTTCTTAATTTCTCAGTTGTACAGGCATTGCTAAATAAGTCATTTTTAACCCTCCTAAAGGGGTAAATATTACCGGGGTAAGACTTTGATTTAAGTGCATTTGAATTTCGGAAGATGGTAACTCCTTTAAGCCTTCCATTAAATATTTGACGTTAAAGGCAATATCTATGTTATCCCCAGATATCTGTGCTGGCATTGATTCTCTACCGTTACCAACATCTTGCGCTTCACAAGATAAGGTGATTTCTTGAGCTTCACTATCAATGCTGACTTTAACGATATTATTCTTTTGATCTGCTAACACAGCAATACGTTCTAAGGTGCTGATAAATTGCCGTCTTTCAAGGGTAACTTGTCGCTCAAATTGACGGGGTATGAGTTGCCGATAAACGGGATATTGTCCTTCTAAAGTACGACTGGTTAAACGTTGATTTTGCCAAGCAAATACTATTTGACCTTGATCAAAAGATACTGCTACTGTTTCTTCTGAGGAACTATGAGCTAACATCCGTTGCAGTTCGCGTAATGCTCTAGCTGGTACTGTTAACTCTAGCTGATTATTGTCATCTAAAGGGCGCTCGTTTGTGGTTTCTACTACTGCTAAACGGTGTCCGTCTGTTGCGGCAAATTCTAAGGTGTCTTGTTTAACTGTTAAATGTACTCCAGTTAAAACTTGTTTAGTTTCATCTGCACTGGTGGCAAATAATGAACCTTTTAATCCTTCAATCAATGCGGCTGTGGTGAGATGAATTGTCTCTGAGCTTTCAATTATGGGTAATTCGGGAAACTCTTCTGCTCCCATTGCTCGCACTTGATAACGTCCGCTTTTGGGGGTGAGGGTGACAATTAAGCCTTCTCCTGTCGATTCCCCTGATTCGTCGTCTAGGGTGATTTCTCCTTCTGGTAGACGAGAGGTGATGTCTACTAATAGTTTAGCAGGAAGAGCGATCGCTCCCCCTTCTAATACCTCTGCACTAAAGCTGGTACGGATACCTAAGCTGAGATCAAAGGCTGTTAAACTAACTTGGTTAGTCTCAGCATCTGCTTGTAGCAACACGTTGGCTAAAACTGGATGAGTAGGCCGTGATGGTACTGCACGACTGACTAGGGAGAGGTTCGTACTGAGATCACTTTGAGAGCAAACTAATTTCATAATTATAGATTCATCAGGTGAAGATTATCCTAACACCGTGTGCAGTATAGTTATTTAACCTGACGTAATATATAGTATGTTGCCAAAGATGATTTTCAGCTATAAAAATCTTTACGCTTTGTCTGCTTTACTTTTTTTCGCTTATCCTGGTACTTTTGAACAAAGAGCTATCGCTCTACCATCCCTCACACAACAGCAAATAAACCCAGTTTTTAAGCCCATTCTCCCTAAATTAAAACAAAAGTCTCAAATTAAGCTGCTCTTACCAAAGTATATCCCTGAATCAAATACCGAAAACCCACTTTACGCCATTATCGAAACCGCTACAAAAAATAAATATGAGATATTACTAGGTTTTAGCCCCGATTGTAGTGGTGGAACTGCTTGCCGCTTGGGTCTACTGACTGCTGAGAAAGTAAATAAACAAACACCCAGACTCACAGGTAAAGCTGTACTTTTAGCTAAAGGCATCACTGGCTATTTTGTCGATTTCCAATGTGGTGCTAATTGCTCAGATGCTACATTAACCTGGCGATATCAGGGCATTCAATATACCATCGGCTTAAAAGCTGGTAGCCGTAATGAATTAATCAAAATGGCCAATTCAGCCATTAAATAAACAAAAATTAACCCCCTCTTCGTTATATTAGAGGGGGCTGGAGGTCTGACAGGGGTAGGTTTTTAATATTATCTGTGAAGGCTGGACTTGGAAGACAAGGAGGTATTGTAGACAAGGAAGATTTTATACAAGAAATGGTCTGTTGAGCGTCAGTTTTTGTTGCCAATTGTACATCATTTGTACGGTTTTTTTCCCTTGTCCACTGTCCTTCCTTGTCCCCCAAGTCTTGCCCTCACGACAATGTAAAATACCTACCCTTGTGAGGGACTGGAGGTGAGCTTAATATCCGCCTTCTTCTTCGTATTCTGGCTGTTTTTCCTTCACCTTTTTCGGAATATTCACTGGTTTAGGTGCATCATCCCAAGCATCACCTTCTACATCGTCATAATCGTCGTATTTGTAGGCTTGTGCTTCCGATTTGGGGGCTGCTTGATATCTATCGCTACCCGTTGCCTCACTCCAATTATCTTCCTCGTCTTCCTCGTATTGAATAGATTCATACTGTCGCGCTTGCATTACCCGACGCTGTGGCCTTTCTTCTTCCACATAATCCTCAGTCCATTCCTCCTCTTCCCTAGCTATCGGTTCAGGAGTTCTAACTTTGGGTCTGGGTGGCTGTAATGGTACGCCACTGGGTAATTGATTCGCCGGTGAAACCGTACGTGGAGGAGAATAACCATATTCTTCTTCTGCATCCCTCTCCCATGGTGCTTTACCAATACCCAGCCGTTCTAAGACACCGACTGTCAATTGATTTACCCTTTCTTCCGCACCTTCAAAGATAATCAACCGGCTAGGGCCAGTGCTGACAACTTCATCAATGGAAAGTTCGTAGGTACTCAAAAACTGGTCAGGAATTTGCGGTAATCCCAAGGAAGCGATGACTATTGAATATATCTTACCAGTTTCCCCATTAAATTTAAAGCCTCTCACCCTGCCTAAAACTTCCCCAGTTTCAGTTATCACTTCCCAGTTAACTAAGTTGCTGAGGGCTTCAATTTCAATATCTTCAATTACATCCTCGTTATCTACCAGGATGACATCACCAATTTGGCTGATATTATTGAGATACATATAGCGAGGCAGGCTAGAAATAGAGATCAGGCTGTCTCGCAAACTAAGAGCCACAACCTCTCTTTGATCAATGTCAACCCAGACTTGATTCACGATTCCTAGCCGTTTGCCATTATCGCGAGTGATTACCTGGGTGTTCAATATGTCGGAACGCCTAATTACTTGTTCGGAGGTCATTCTATACGGAGTCCTGATCTCGAATCCGGTTTATGTATATACTATTTTTAACAGAAACTCAAGTAGATATATTAACTTAAGTTGCTTATTATTTAGTTTAGGCTGGTAATTGGTTAGCCAGCGTCGCTTAGAGAGTTTTCCCCCCTTTGGCGACTGACCAAGCCAGAAGCGGCAATTGGTAAAACCTTCACCTGGTACACAAAACTTGAGTATACACCTCTGGTTGATTCACTTTCAACTATAGATTCCCTTAATTATATCATTGTAAATTGCAAACTTACAATAATCTACTTTCCTGCAATATGCTATGAGTGCCTGAGCGAAATTAACTGCATACTTTTTTAACATCCAGAATCCCTGTATTATTCCCTTAATTCCAGGAGTAATTGTTAATACAGACTTATAGCCTACATTCAGCAGGTAATTTTAAGACAAAAAATAATATTAGTGACAAGATGGACTAAGGAACTATAAAATCAGTTTTTGTCTCGACAAATACTAAATTAATTCCAAATAGACATCTCTGGTAAAGATTGTAGAGACGTTCCATGGAACGTTTCTACGGGGGTTTTAGGTCACGCATATTTAGTTTCTGGAGATGTCTAATGATTTTGCCATCACATATTGTGGACTTCTCTAAGGTGATATAGGGTAACCGTTCAGGGGGGTAGGAGAGCGATAGGGCAAGTGCTGACTGGTCAGTTCGTTAAAAATTCCCCCAAAAATCTGTTAAATTAAGTGACATGGAAGAAAAGCGCGTCAATTACTTAGAACAGATATCCCCAGAAGATTGGGGAAAGACTCCAACCAGCGTCAAAAAACTGGTGGAGGAAATGGCGCAGCAAATAGAACAGCAATCAAAAAAACTTGGGAACAGTCAACAAACTCAGGCTGGAAGCGAGTAACGCAGTGGCAGACGGACTAGTTTTGGCTCTCTTTCCTCAGGCTGGTAGTGTTTTTGTGGCTCGGATGTTAACTGTGGTTACAAGCCTCAAGTCCCAACAGCGTAATGTTTTGGAGTTTATCACTCAAGCTGTTGTTGCGGCTCGTGGTTCTACAACTGTACCTTCTTTGCTTCCAGAAAATACTACTTGTTCTGATGATTCTGACTTGTTGAAAGCTGCTTAATTTTATTGTTTGATTTTGGGGGTTGTTTTTCGTTTTCTTTACACCCCCTGAACGGTTACGAATAAAGAATATTTATTAAATTTAGAAGAGTGGATGCAGGTAAAAACAATGAGTGAACTTTACGATTCTGATTTTTATGGCTGGACAAAAGCACAATCACAACTACTAAAAGAAGAAAAATGGCAAGCGATAGACAAGTTAAACCTAATTGAAGAGATAGAAGCATTGGGAAGACAAGAAAGAAGAGAATTAATTAACCGTTTAGGGTTATTATTGGGACATTTATTAAAATGGCAATATCAACCGGAAAAACACAGTAATAGTTGGTTAGCAACTATTCGAGAACAACGCACTCAAATCAAGCGAATATTAGCAGATAGTCCCAGTTTAAAATCTTATTTAGAAGAAGCATTAAAATTAAGTTATGAAGATGGGATTAACTTGGCTGTGAAGGAAACTAATTTGCCTTATGAAACCTTTGGAGAAAATTGTGATTATGCAATGATAGAAATATTAGATAATGAATTTTTACCAAACCTATCTGGTGAAAAAGAATGTAAACCCGATAATCCCTACCCAGGTCAGGTTTCTACAAGGTAATGCTCAACTAGCAGCGAAAAGTAAATGGCGATCGCTCTCAAATAGGTTTTGCAGAGGTTAATAAATCTAGTTTGACATTATTTTACTAATAGTTTAAATTATATCAGAAAAATTAAGTATTTTTAGGTAAATTTATGGCAGAAATTAAGTTTTTGATTGAGGGTGAAGATTCAATTGCAGCTACGGAGGAGCTTTTGGCGATTGAGGGTATAACTGGGGACTATACTATAGATTCGGAAGAAGCGAGAAAAGAGGCAGTAATTACTACAATTGCTACTATTGTCGGTTTGGTTGGTGGAACAATCGCCATTGCTGAACAAATTCGCAAATGGTATCAAGAGTATAAACAGAGTCAGTCTGGAAAAAAAATTGCTAAAGTTCTGATTGTGGGGCGTAATGGTAGACGATTGTTGTTAGAAAATGCCACAATTGAGGAAATTCGCCAAATTTTAGAATCATAACGTGCAGATTCTTCACCTTGACCTGAAAGCCGTTGCCGGTAATTATGTAGAGTTACGCTACTTTACTGATAATTACAACCAATACGAAAAGCGCACTCTCCCTTTGAGTGATATCAGTGATTTAATTGAGTTAGCAGAAAGAGATTATTACGTTTCCTCTTATGCTGAAGATTACGCAGTCACAGGGAAGCGGCTGTATCACTGGTTAGATGGGAGTGACAGATGGTTACAAAAACTCATCAATCAATATCAGCGTCAAGGAATCATTTTAGCCATTCGCACCTCTGTAGAGACGTTCCATGGAACGTCTCTACAAAATAATACAACGTCTCTACAACCTGGAAAGTCTCTCAATCATTTACCTTGGGAAGTTCTGCACGATAGTCAAAGCTTTCTGGTGCAACGGTCAATTATTCCTGTACGGTGGGTATCATCGGATTCTGTAAAAACATTGTCTGTAGAAAAAAAACCAGAAAACCGCGCTTTGCAAGTCTTATTTATGGCTACTTCTCCCCAAGGAGTAGAACCTGTATTAGATTTTGAAGCAGAAGAAGCGCGAATTTTAGAAGCGACGGGAAGACAACCTTTAGCTTTGACAGTGGAAGAAAGCGGTTGTTTATCAGAGTTGCGTTATTTAGTGGATTATCACGGTAAAGATTATTTTGATATTTTCCATATTACCGGTCATGCCAAAATTACCGATGGACAACCCCAATTTATTACCGAAACGGAAACCGGAGAAGCTGATTATGCCAGTGCAGAAGATTTCCAAAAAGCACTACAATTCCGATTACCCAAATTGATTTTCCTCTCCGGTTGTCGCACTGGACAAGCTGGGAGTGATGGCGCTAATTATGGTTCAGTCCCTTCAATGGCGGAAGAATTGCTAAATGCTGGTGCGAAAGCTGTTTTGGGATGGGGACAAGCAGTTTCAGCAGTTGAAGCAACAGAAGCAGCAGCGACATTATATGGAGAATTAGCCGCCGGAAAGCAAATCACCGAAGCGGTGGCGATTACCTATAAAACATTAATCAAAAACAAAGCACGGGATTGGCATTTATTGCGATTATATGCGGCGGATAATTTACCAGGGGAATTGGTGACACCTAAAGGTACTCCCAATCGTAAACTACCACCACCGCTTTCTGTTAGCACGAAATTTTTAGATCCTGCGACTCAAAAAATAAAAGTTCCGACCCGTGAGAGTTTTGTTGGTCGTCGTCGTCAGTTGCAAAGTTGTTTAAGGACGCTGACACAATCAACGGAAGAAATAGGGGTATTAATTTATGGGATGGGTGGTTTAGGTAAGAGTAGTTTAGCATCCAGACTGTGCGATCGCCTCCCGCATTTTCAGCGTGTTGTCTTGGTAGGGAGAATTGATGAACCGAGTTTAGTTAGTGAGTTAGTGAAAAATTTGGATGATAATGAACAACGCAAACAGCTACAAAATCCTGATGAGGAATTGAAATTTAGATTCAAGCGGGTATTTCAGCAGTTGTCGGACGCTGGGGAAAATCCGTTTTTATTGGTGTTGGATGATTTTGAGGAGAATTTAGAATTGACCTCTCCCCCAGCCCCTCTCCTACAAGGAGAGGGGAGTCTAGTTCCCCCATTCCCTAGCAGGGAAGGGGGGTTAGGGGGGTTAGGTCGTTTGCAACCCATAGCAGTAGAGGTTTTAACGGCTTTAGTTTGGGCAATTCGGGAAACATCCACCAACCACCGGTTAATTCTCACCTGTCGTTATGATTTTGAATTTAGCCAGTTGCGGTATTTCTATAAACAGCCGTTGGAGGGAATGCGGGGGGCAGATTTAACAAAAAAGTGTAGTCGTCTTGAGGCTTTTGGGGCAAAATCTCAGGTAGATGAGGCGTTGAAATCTCAAGCGAGGAGGTTAGCTGATGGTAATCCTCGGTTGTTGGAATGGTTGGATAAGATTTTGCAAAATTCCACTGTTGACCAAGTTGCAATTCTCAATCGTTTAGAAGTTGATGCGGTGGAGTTGCGAGAACAGGTTTTAGCTGAGGCTTTGCTGCAACAAATGGATGCAACGATGGGGGAAATGTTGTCACAAGGTTTGGTGTTTGAGTTACCAGTCCCCAGAGAAGCATTAACCGCAGTTTGTGAAAATATCCCCAATTTGGCAGATTATATCAATCGGGCGGTGGCGTTGGGATTGTTGGAAGTTAGTCCTGATGAGTCGTTGCGAGTACCGAGAATTTTGCCGTTGACGTTATCCACTCATGTAGAAACCTTGCATCAACAAGCGGCTGAGGTGTTGTATCGTCTGTGGTGGAAACAAGGGGAAACCAGAACAGAAGAAGAAGTGTTAGAAATTCATCGGTTAGCGTTGTTGGGGAAAAAAGGGGAAATTGCCTCAAAAGTTGGATCAGATTTGGCGGCTCACTGGAATCAAAAAAGCCGATTTCGTGAAACCATTTATCTGTGCAAATCTACCTTAGATATTGTTGAAAGCAATAAAATTCTTTTTAATCTAGCTCGTGCTGAACAAGAAATTGGTGAAATTGAACAAGCAGATCAACATTATCAACAAGCATTAGAACTCTGTCCAGCAACAGATGAAGAAGCAAAAGCAACAATTATTCATAACCAAGCTAGTACCTACCTCGATAAGGGAGAAATTGACGAAGCAATTACCTTGTACAATCGGTCTTTGGAAATTAACGAACGTACTGAAAATTTCTACAATCAGGCAGCGATTTTTCACGAACTTGGACGTTGTTACGTCCAAAAACGAGAATTTGATAAAGCATTAGCTCAATACCAAAAGTCTTTAGAAACTAAAGAATGCATTGGAGATGTAATCAATAAATCCTCAACTTTGCAATGTTTAGGTGCTGTGTATGCTAGAAAAGGAGACAGAAATAAAGCACTTTTTTATTTTTATCAAGCTTTACAAATAGAAGAAGAATTTGGCAATGAAACAGGTAAAGGAAAAGCTTCTATTTTGATGGAGATGGGACAGCTTGCATATAGTGAAAAGGATTTTGTGACTGCACGGAAATATTTACAGAAATCCTTTGAGATATTCCAGAAGATCGAATCCCCTAATGCTGAAAAAGTGAAGGAAATAATTAACCGTATAGAAAATTAACGCATTAATTATTCAATTTGCACCAGTTAGCTGGTATCTACGCCAATACGGGAAAAATAGAGGAAGTGATCGCCCTCTAGCAGCAGTCTTTACAAATTGAAGAAAGCATTGGCAATGTCCAAGGTCAAGCGATAACTTTGGCAATGTTGGGGCAGTTGTTAGCATATCAAAAAGGAGATTCTGTGACTGCACTGGAATATTTACAGCAGTCTTTAGAGATATTGCAGCGTATTCAATCTCCCACTGCTGAGACAGTGAAGAGAATTATTAATGATGTGCAACAAATGGCAAATGGTTAAGGTAATTTCTTAAACTTCCAAATTTTGAAAATGCTGCAACAAACATCAAAACAACAAACTGAATGGGAGTTTGCAGAAATCTGGGTAGATACTTTGATATCTCCTCCTTATATTCTGATGTTAGTCAAAGAACAATCAGGAAAATTCTGTATCCATAACCCTGCACAAAACTATAAAATTATCTTTACCAGTGACAATTATGAAGCCGCTAAAATGTGGCTACTAGAGGATGAATATGAAAGATTAAACAGTCGTATTTTACAACAAGATGCTGATGATGAAGATTAAAAGAGAAAATGAAGACATATCAGGTGGAAGTTAAGCATGAGAAATAAAATTTACCCAGTTTAACGATAATTTCACACTGTTATATAAACGTTTATCAGCAGTGTAAAATTCTGCATTTAATAGCTTTGATAATGCTAAATAATGAGCATCATAAGCAGCAGATAATTTGAGTGTTTTTGCCAAATTTATTGCCATTTCATGCAGTTGAGGAATTTGCGAGTTTCCATAAAGAATTATCCCTAAATGCAAAGCATCTTGTAAAGCTCCTTCCATTTCTTCAATGCTCAATAAATCCGCTTGATTCATACGATATAAAGCATTAGTGATTTCATAATAAAATAAAGTTGGGGCAATTATGGTGACAGAATTTTCTTGCCAAGTTTCCCATAATTGAATAAATGGTGAATCTACAGATTTACTGTTGATTAAATTAACAATAAAACTGGCATCTACGCAAATTAAATAATTATTCATGGGGGCTAAAAGAATTAACTAACTCGTCAATTCTCTCTTCTCTCATTTCTGCAATGATATTAGTAATTATATCTTGTGAAGATTGATTATTTAGCTTTTGATTCAGGCTTTCTCTTCTTTTAAAGATATTTTGCTTAATCATTGTCCAATCAGATTTAATTTGCAATTCTGTTTCTAATAATCGTTGTTCTTCTGGGGATAAGCAATGGATAATTTCAACTAATTTTTTGACTAATTCTCTGTTCATAGCTGTGGTGATTGGTAAGGAGTGAACGTTAATATTTATTTTATAATGACCTAAGTTGCTACTTGTTCTACAATTTTAGCATATCAGTTCAGCTTTTTTATGATTTCGAGGCTTCAATCTCTTGAATTTTTCCATTATGTTTATCAAGATGAACTTTCCCTAAATGTTCGGGATCAGTACCGAAGTTACAAGTAACACCTTGATTATCTTCATTAACCTTAACTAACATTACATAAAAAGCCATTATTTGTATCAGAAGAATAACTTGATAATTTTTATCAGATGCGATCGCTATTTAGGTATAATTTTGAAGTTGGTTAGCAGTAGCTCACCAGATATATCGTTTTCCTGCTACTCGACATAACCCAGAAAAATAATGTATAATAATTAAATTAACTGATTACAAAAATATGCAACAATTAATCATTCAAGTTGCCGATAAAGAAAAAGCCGAGATGCTATTAACAATAATTTCTGCTTTAGATTTTGTCAACTCTGTAGAAGTAGTAGAAGATAACACCAATATAGCTGATAATCAACAAGATTTTTTTGCCCTAGCGGGAATGTGGGAAACTAGAAATATTACCACTGAATCCATTCGTCAAAAAGCATGGAGAACAGAAAATAAATGATTTTATGTGATACCAATATCATCATAGAATTTTATAAAAACAATTCTCAGGTGATCTCTGAACTAAGTTTTCTGGGTATCAATCAATTAGCCATTAGTTCTATTACTCAAGCTGAATTATACTATGGTGCTATCAATAATGTGGAGTTAAAAAAAATTAAAACCCATTTAAAATTACTCCATATTTTACCTATTGATGTCATGATATCTACTCAGTTTATTGGATTAATGGAAAATTATTCACTTAGTCATAAATTAAGTATTCCTGATGCTTTAATTGCTGCAACAGCATTAGTGCATCAGATTGATTTATATACCTTGAATGTGAAAGATTTTCGCTTTATTAAAGGTTTAAATTTACATCAACCTTCTATTAATTAGTTGTAGCTATCGCAAAAGGTGAATCAAATGGTTGTCACAATTTCTCAAGCTGAAATAAATCCAGTTAGAGCTTTGCTATCCAATCTAACATGGGAAACTCTGGAAAAATTAGATACAGATTTGGCAGAAACTGGAGCGAGATTAACTTATTTAGATGGGTGTTTAGAAATTATGACTCCTTTATCTGATGCCCATGAAGAACCTAAAAATACTTTAGGTCAGCTTTTAGAGATTTATATGCGGGTGAAAAATATTCGTTTTTATGGACGCGGTAGTACAACAATTGGGACAAAAGAATTAGGCGCTCGCAAAGAACCAGATGAGTCTTATTGTTTGGGTACACGCAGACCAGTTCCAGACTTGGCAATTGAGGTAATAGTTACCACTGGTGGAATTGACACCCTAGAAATTTATCGTCGAGTCGGAGTATCAGAGGTTTGGTTTTGGCAAGATGGTGTAATTTCGGTTTATTGTTTGCGTTCTACAGGATATGACTTAGTAAGTAAGAGTGAATTATTACCAGAATTGGATTTGCGGTCACTAGAGTTTTATTCCCGAATGGCAGATCAATATGATGCAGTGAATGATTTTATGCGATCGTTGATGTAAAGAAGCGATCAACCTCTTCCAGCAGTCTTTACAAATCAAAGAAAGCATTGGCAATGTTGGGGCAGTTGTTAGCATATCAAAAAAGTTCATTAATTAACTGGTGGTACACCTTCCTCCTCCACAGGACGAATTATCGCCGGTGCTGGTGTGGTTTCTGGCTGGAAAATTGCTTGTAACGCTTGTTCTAAAGTCTGCGTCATCACAATTCTATTTTCATAAGCTACAACTACTCGCACTAAAGTCGGTAAACTATTTTGTGTTGCTTCTAAATAAATTGGTTCAACATATAACAAAGATTGCTCGATGGGTATAATTAACAGATTACCTTGAATTGCTCTTGAACCTTGCCGATTCCATAAAGAAATTTGTTGAGAAATTACCGGATCTTGATTAATTCGCGCTTCTATTTGTTCTGTTCCGTAAATTAACCGTTCTTTAGGAAAGATATAAATTAAAAGTTTACCGTAATTCTCTCCATCAGATCGCGCTGCTAACCAAGCAATTAAATTTGTTCGCTGTTTGGGTGTGTAAGGTAAGAGTAAAAGAAATTCTTCAAAGGGGACATTGGGTAAACTGGTAATTAAATAATAAGGTTCAAGTTGACGAGTTTCAGTCCCATAAATTTCATTGGGAATTTGCCATTGGTCTTCCCGATTATAAAATACCTGGGGTGATGTGATATGATAGATCATCAACCGATCAGATTGAATTTTAAAGTAGTCAACTGGATAACGGATATGACTGCGGAGATTTACAGGCATGGTATTGAGCGGTTTGAATGTGTCGGGAAAGATTTCTGACCAAGCCTTAATTAACGGATCTCTGCTATCTGCTATATAAAAATTAACTGTACCGTTATAGGCATCAATGACGATTTTGACTGAGTTACGGATATAATTGATTCCGTCTTCTCCTGTGTCTGAGTAAGGATAGCGATCGCTCTTTGTATATCCATCAATGATCCAGTAAAGACCATTCCCTTGTTCGGTGTCAGCAGCTACTAAATACGGATCACTGTCAAATTGTAAAAAAGGGGCGATCGCTCTAATTCTTTCATTAATATTTCGGCGAAATAATACCTTTGTCTCTGGCAAAAAATCCCGTGTAAATACCATCTGCCAATCTTTTAAATAAGCAGCAAATAACCACCTTCTCCACAGTGAACCAATGGTAATTCCCCCTGAACCATCATATACGTTGTAAACGTTATCACTACCACTAGGATAATCTAATTCTCTAACCCTTGTCCCTGTCATTACATGAGTATTAGCAATTTCACCATAATAAATTCGGGGTTGTCCAATAGGGATACTTTCACGAATAGCTGGACTAGAAGTAGTCAAAGGGTTTTCATTATTACCTGCGATATCCTTCACAAAATACTCAGGTAAACCACCAGGAGCAACCGTATTAACGGGACTCATGGTGAAACCGTAACCATGAGTGTAAATTAAATTACGATTTACCCAAGTTTGCGCCTGTTGTGGTACATTATTATAGTCTAGTTCCCTCGCGGCAATTAGTACCTGACGTTTTTCAGTGGGTTCAATTGCGGATGGTTCTGTTTTTATCGTATATCTATCAATATCTGCATCGGGAAAACGATAATAAGGTCGAATTTGTTGTAATTGTCGGTTAGTTTTTAATAACGGTTCTTGATCCCACAGACGAATATTGCGAATTGTTAAGTCGTTGATTTTTAAATCAGCTTGAGTTAATTGTCCTTGGGGGTTAAAAGTGATCGCATCAATTGCGTTTAAATCGAATGCTTGACGAGTTAGAGCAATAGTTCTTTCGATGTAGGGTTGCTCTCGTTTTAATTCATTTGGTTGGACGATTAAATATTGTACGACAGTGGGGATAATTATATCACCTACAACTACCAAAACTAAATAAATACTCAAGATGGAAATTACCAATTGGTGATTTTTAGGTTTTGGTTTCCAGAAAAAAGCTAATCCTAATAGATAAGTGGCTATACCAACAGCTAAAATACATAAAGCTGTATCTGCTGGTAATTGTATATTGACATCGGTATAACTAGCACCAAAACTGACTCCACGGGGTGAATAAACCAATTCATAACGACTTAACCAATAACTCAAAGCCACTACTAACATTAAACATCCACCTAACCCACATAAGTGACGCTGTTGCGGTGGAGAAAAACCAGGAAAAAAGCCTTGACTTAAACTATCTGCGGATAAAAGATAGGTGAGAAGAACAGAAATGAAGCCATATAAACATAATCCAATTAACCAAAATCCCAATAGTTCCCAGAAAGGGAGAGAAAATATATAAAAGCCGATATCTTGATTAAATAAAGGTTCGGAACTGTTGAAGGGAATAGAGTGGAAATAAAGCAGAAATTTTCCCCAATGTTGAGAAATCATCCAACCAAAACCAATACTCAAGACGAGAGCGATCGCTCTGAGGGAGATTTGGGGATAAACTAATAATATAATAGCTATTCCTAAGCTCATCCCAAAACCCCAGACTTGAGAAATCATCTGTCTTCCCATCTGTAAAATTATCTCTGGTCGCAATAAAATGGGAACGGATAAACTAGCCTGATCAATTCCTTTTTGCCAATAGGTTAGACCAATTTGCCCATAATATGCCACTAATAACCCCACCAGCATAGTTAAAACCAAGATCACGGGTAACAGCCAGCGCAATCTCATTGAGGAGGGAAGTAAGGCCTTTTTTCCCTGATCTTGATGTTTTAGTCTTTGTGCTATTGTCAGATTTGCGAATAAATAAGTTGCTGTGATACTAGCGACAACTAACCATAAAGCCGCTTTGGTGATTATTCTTAATGAAAATATTTGCAGGTAGCCAACTTCCTGAAACCAAAATATTTCTGCTCCTAAATGGGATGATATTAGCAAAAATAGCAATAACCCCAGGAATATAATTAGAAATCTAAAGCCCCATTTCCAAATGATTTTCATAATTAATAAGCTTAGTAAGGATTGATAGTTATGGATTATTATGCAACCATCTTTCCAAGTCGCTAATAGAAGAGAAATCTAATAAAGATTCTCCCAACTCTTCCAGCTTTTCCATAGATAATTGATAAACTCGCTCAGTTAAATAAGGCTGAATTTGTCCACAACTCCGATTTAGCAACTGGATAATTAACTCCAGTTTCCCTTCAATCTTTCCTTCAATCTTCCCTTCAATCTTCCCTTCAAGTTTACCACGTTCTATAGCAAGTTTTTCGGTTGGACTAACCAAGGGCATCTTTCTTTCCTCCTCAATCGGATGTTTTGTAGTTTGTAGGGTGCATCAGACAGAATAATTTAGACTAAAATCACTAATTTTAAGGTTCTGACGCACCTCACTTAATTTTAAAAAGCAACTTACGTTATTAGCGGTTTTAACTACCAAAATTCAAAATGAGTCACATCAAAATATTAGAAATAAACAACCTTAAATCACTCACAGGAAAATATAAGGGAAGGATTGATAGTTATGAATTATTTTGCAACCATCCTTCCAAGTCGCTGATAGAAGAGAAATCTAATAAAGATTCTCCCAACTCTTCCAGCTTTTCCATAGATAATTGATGAACTCGTTCAGTTAAATAAGGCTGAATTTGTCCACAACGCCGATTTAGTAACCGGATAATTAACTCCAGTTTT